>NZ_CEZBFX010000012.1:15169-43209 GCF_982964205.1 Roseofilum sp.
TACATAGAAACAATGCTTTCATATTTGAACAAAAGTGGCTTCATCAACTCATCTTCCTAGAGCTAACTCAGAAATGAAAACAAGCAACCTTCGGAGAAATGAGCTTGTTTTTGAATTTTGATAACCTATCTAGGATTGCTATATGATATAATATCAGTGACTATTCAATCATATCAAGTCCGTTAGATCAGTTATTAAGATGTCATTGCGAACGGAACGTAGTGGAGTGAAGCCATTTCATAATCTCGCTAGTCTTGGCGATTGTATCCCTGCGATCGCAATGACAAGTCTTTAACCGGATTTGATATCAGATGTGCATAAGGCATCCTCTAAAAGAAATAATTAAGGAGCAAAAATGACAAATAGTATAGTTTCAAAAGATGCTCTTGTCGGAATGTGGAAACTTATCGAGATGAAATCTATAGATAAGGAAGAAAAAATAATTTATCCCTTCGGCAAAGATCCCGTATCTTATATCATATATACGAAGGAGGGATATGTGTCATTCTCAATCATGATGAGTAATCGCTTGAATCTTGGATTAAGTATACAAAATCTTATGGATCTGGGGTATGGTATAAAATCAAAGGCAAGTATATTGCAGGTAAGTATATTTAAGTATATTAAAGCAATTGTTCGATATTTTCAGTCAGTGCAAAAGTTTGTTTCTTATACAGGTAAATATGAAGTTAAAGATAATAAAGTTATTCACAATATTGAAATTCATGTAGTTCCAGATTTAATTGGTGCAGACTTGGAAAGGATTGTTGAGATTTCAGGAGATACACTTTTCCTGAGTTCATTATATCCGGAGTATACTGTTTACTCTACTTGGGAACGTGTTTCCTAGAACTGACTGGGTGCAAGCAAGTTGAGTCTTTCTCACAAGAAGAAAGACAGTTTGAGTATAAGTGCTACTCTCCCGCCGGCTGGAGGTGTGAAAATGGTAATGAAATGTCAGAGATCGCCCCAAGCAACTCCTCTAGCTGCTGCTAACATCAACTAGACAGGACAGAACACTATCTGCTAAAGTCTCTATTGTCTCCTGGCTAGTTATAGGCTCAGAAAAGGGGAAATGCAAAAACATTTTGCCCTCAAAAGTTGTAACAGCACCGATAAAAATCCCTCCAAATGTGGCCTGTGCTACAGAAAAGCTAATTTCTGAGAGTTCAAATTGACCATAAACTTTGGGAATATTGACTCGACCAACATTGGTAATATTAACTGCTGTATAAGGGGGGATATCTAGGCTGGTGAGTGCTGAATCAACTATCGTCCTAAACATCAATGCTTGATAAAAGCTCTCATTACGCTTTAAGGCAGATTCCTGCTGCTCTCTCACTTCCCGTGCTAATTCCCAGAAGGAGGTATTTGCACTGAAAGTGTGAAATGACGTTATGGCGCTACCTAGTTGACCTAGTTTTTCATTGCCGATCGCAGGCTTCAAATGTCTGCGTAGATCGGCAGAAGACAAACAGGACATAGACTTTTTCTGCCCTGCTCCGATCTTTCTTGCTGCAGCGAATATCAACGCCGCAGACAAAGCAGCATTTACTGTTGTCTTTTCTTGGCGACAACGTAGAATCAGCTCCTCGGTAGCCTCAGCATCTAACTGTCTATAAACATTGCCAGTACGGCGTAACTCAACAGGTACAGCCTTTTCAAAACTTAAGCCTTTTGGTCGGTGCCAAATCCTTTTGAACAGAAGTCGCAACAGAAACAACACACTGTTGATATTACCTCTGACACCTTTTGCTGATGGGGGAAATAACTCATCTATAGAGGGAAGTGATGGTAAGCTGGGCGCTGGCTCGACAGGTTCATCAGAAGCAATTTTCGAGCAGTAGGTCAAGATTTCTGAATATAACTCGATACTCGATAAGCCATCAGAGATAGCATGGTTTATTGTAATAATCAGATGGCTCGTCGTGTTTTCGCTTTGCTTATGCCCTTGCACAAGTACAGCTCGCAAGAGAACTTCACTACTCTCAATTTTGGTGTTGAGTTCTTCAAGAACAGTTTCTTGCCATTGTTCCTCCTGCTGCTGATCGACAACTCGCAAAGGAATATTTTTAGCCCCCGTTTCAAAACGGAGATTATCGATGTCACCAACGATCCGAGAATTAAGCCGAGAGTGATGAGTTTGGACAAGAGCGAGTGCCTTTTCAACAATTTCTGCACTTAGGGGACCTAAAATTCGCCCGATAACCACTATATTGGATGAGCTAGTCAAGCGATTTAGTATTTCCATCACTTGTTCAGCTCCACAGAGTTTTCTGTTATCAATCATAAATCTCTCCTCTGGAGTTAGAATCTACTTTGAATAGACTTCTTGCAGAAGTCAGAGGATAGAGAATAAGGATAAGAATACAGGATTACTTTATTGCTATTGATTTTCTATCCACTTATGCAAGAGATCTAATATACCAATTTTGGCAGCAGGGGCGAATAGATATTGCCCCCACTGAGTAGGATGATTTTGTGTAAGTCCTGTCCGTCTAAATTTAGGAAGTATTTAGAGCAATTAATTCCACAACTATTTTCGATATTGAGTATTAATTTTTACTCCCTAATGGTGTCTCACAAAAGTTATTAGTCATTGACCAAAGCCGATAAAGGACTGTCTGACTAATAAAATAGACATTTTCTTCTGCTTCTCCTACAAGGTGGAGGAGATATCCCAGGAAAAGGGGTCTGTTTTCTGGAATTGTTGGGACACCTCACCTACTAAGCTCAGAGCCGTAAGATCTTCAAGGGACATCACCTCTGCACCCTCTTCAAGGTTTAGGTTATTCATCACCACCCAGAAAAGATTCGGACTCTTAGTGTATTCAAAAAAGTAGGCGGGGTTGATGTTATTTTGATCCGCAACAGTTCGCCATTGGGTAGTACCAAGGCTGAAACTAGCCAAGCCAAGTGGATCGGAGACGTTGCGAATGATGCCAAGCGCTGCGGCTAACTCATTGCGCCGATCTTTCTTCACTTTAGTTATCAACTGCTCATTCATTTTATGCAAGTAATAGCTAGCCCGAACGAACCGGTCTGAGGGATTGTTAGTGCCTGGCAGAAATGATCCAGCTCCCACCTGATCCCAATAGGTACTTAGGGCAAGCTGTTGGTCGAAGATCGGGTCATTGGTCAGCACATTGTATTCCTTATCATGATGGATTGTTAGTTCGCCATCAATGTATTCAAAGATTGCTGAATCCCCACTTGGATCTGAGAGCGACAGGTGAAGTGCAAACTCCAGTCCTCCTAGAGCTGCTTGAAGCGGCAGTGGTAAGGGGGAGATAAGCCCCGCCGACACAAGCTGATCAAAAGTAGCTGTGGCTAGTTGGAAGGGTTTGCTTTCTAGTCCTTGGACTGCTTCTTCAACAGTTGCATAATTATCAAGGACATATTGACCCCAACCTCCAAGAGATAAGGTTTTCTCAGTAGGTTCAATATCACCGTAGTCCGTCGCTTCCAAAAAGAGGAGATTGGCAACCAAACCCTTCTCGTTAATACCGTCAACGGTGGCAATGTCATAGCTTGAGGTAATGATGCTGGCATATTTTGAAGTCCATGTGATGGAGTTTGTACCCGCTCCACCATCACGCTTCATGCCTTTTGGAAAGAACCAGAGTTTAGCATCAGGGTCTTGAAACCAATCCATACTACGTGCAGTAATTGGTCCGTTTGAACTACCTTGGTAGACTAACCGGCTACAAGCCTGAGCCGGTGGAACTATTGCCATGGACAAGATAGTAATCAGCACAACAAATATCGTTGCTACCTTCTTGAAGATAAAAATATGCTTCTTCATCATTAAGTGATTCTGATGATAAGATTTTTCTCTTGGAGAATATCATACCTTTAGGGGGGTCGCAATCTATTGAGTATAGTTCCAGATTCGACGAGTTTGACGATCCGTTAAAATCCCTATTTATCTACTAACATCAACCAGACAGGACAAAACTCTGTCTACTAAAGCATCAACACTTAACAGAATATATCGTTATATATCGTTGCTTTTTATATTAATTTCTGCCTGTTCTCTCACCTCCCGTGCTAATTCCCAGAAGGAAGGATAAAACGATGGAAATTGATTGACAGTGTTTATCAATTTATTAAATCCCCTCTATAAATAAGAACTTGGGAAAACTGACTGAGATTATTCTATCTTAACTCTCGGAAAGTGACAGAAGTAGGGGTGAATTTCTGTAGGAGTCAACGGATGTTGACTCCTACAGAAATTGGCTTGTGGAGAACAGAACTTAAGGTAAATTAGTCGCTCCCATTAGGTAGCGATCGCACTCCCGCGCCGCACCGCGACCTTCATTGATCGCCCAAACCACCAAACTTTGACCGCGACGACAATCACCCGCAGCAAAAACACCGGGGATACTGGTGACAAAATCACCATGATCGGCTTTCACATTGCTGCGGCCGTCCCGTTCCAAACCGAGAGCATCTAATAGGGGTTGTTCCGGCCCCAAAAATCCCATGGCTAACAGCACCAGTTGTGCGGGTACAACCTTCTCTGTGCCTTCGATGGGTTGGGGAATAAAGCGCCCTTGCTCATTTTTCGTCCATTCCACCTGCACCGTATGCACGGTCTTCACCTGGCCTTGCTCATCCCCCTCAAATCGGGTCGCCGTGGTGGTATAAACGCGCGGATCGTCTCCAAACACCGCTGCTGCCTCTTCTTGACCGTAGTCCATGCGGTAAATTTTCGGCCACTCCGGCCAGGGATTATTGGCAGCTCGGCTCTCTGGCGGTTTGGGCATAATTTCTAACTGGGTGACACTCTTGCAGCCATGGCGCATCGAAGTCCCCACACAGTCTGTCCCGGTATCGCCCCCACCGATAATAATCACATCCTTACCGGCTGCAGAAATATAATCCTCTGTGGGATTTCCGTCGAGTACCGTGCGGGTATTGCCAGTTAAAAACTCCATGGCAAAATGAATGCCCTTGAGATCCCGCCCTTCAATTTCTAAATTGCGCGGTTTCGTCGCTCCCGTACACAACACCACCGCATCAAAGTCATTGAGCAGGTTTTCTACCGGCAGATCCTTACCAATTTCCGTATTGCAAACAAATGTCACCCCTTCCGCTTGCAACACATCCAAGCGGCGCAACACTACCTCTTTTTTATCCAACTTCATATTGGGGATACCATACATTAACAATCCCCCTGGCCGATCTTCCCGTTCGTAGACCGTTACCCAATGACCAGCATGGTTGAGTTGGGATGCTGCGGCTAAACCAGCCGGTCCGGAACCGACAACAGCCACTTTTTTCCCCGTTCGTTGTGGGGGCAGAGTGGGAGCGATCCAGCCTTCATCCCAGCCTTTTTCAGCGATGGAATATTCAATATTCTTAATCGTTACTGGAGGGTTGGTAATGCCCAAAACACATGCCCCTTCACAAGGTGCGGGGCAAACCCGGCCGGTGAATTCCGGGAAATTATTCGTCTTGTGCAGGCGATCGAGGGCTTCTTGCCATAATCCCCGATAGACCAGATCGTTCCATTCTGGAATCAAGTTATTAATCGGACAACCGCTTGCCATGCGGCTAATTTCTAATCCCGTATGACAAAAGGGCGTACCACAATCCATACAGCGAGCGCCTTGGGTTTGCAGGCGATCGTCCTCCATATGCAGATGAAATTCATCCCAATTTTCTATACGTTTCTGGGGCGATACCTCTTGCGCTACCTCACGGAGGTACTCCATAAAACCCGTTGCTTTTCCCATAATCCCTCTCTCTACTCTAAATACAAAAAACGCTTCAATAGGAGTGGGGGAGTGGGGAGTAATTTGGACATCTCCCTATCCCCCTATCTCCCCATCTCCCTAACTTCCGCCGATGCGAGCAATGTCGCGGGCATTCTCTTCAAATGCGGCTGACAGGGCATCATCACCGCTTAAGCCATTGGCTAAAGCATTCTGAATATGCTGGAGAACCCGCTTGTAGTCGCGAGGCATCACCTTCACAAACTTCCGGCTCATGGACTCCCAAGATGCCAGCACCAACTCAGCCCGTTTGCTTTCCGTATACTGGCCATGTTTGGTAATCATTTCATGAATCTCGCGGATCTCTTCTGGATCTTCTAGGGCTTCGAGATCCACCATTTCCCGGTTACAACGGGTGGAGAAGTCACCAGTTTCATCTAAAACATAGGCAACACCGCCACTCATTCCAGCAGCAAAGTTGCGTCCGGTTTTGCCCAGAATTACAACTTTTCCGCCAGTCATGTATTCACAGGCATGGTCTCCTACAGCTTCTACGACGGCTTGCACGCCGGAGTTGCGGACGCAGAACCGCTCGCCCGCCATGCCGCGAATATAGGCTTCGCCGCTGGTTGCACCGTAGAAGGCCACATTTCCAACGACAATATTATCAGCCGGGACAAAGGTGGAGGATTTATGGGGATAAAGAATCACCTTACCGCCGCTTAAGCCTTTGCCAAAGTAGTCATTGGCATCCCCTTCTAATTCTAGGGTGACTCCTTTGGGTACAAATGCCCCAAAACTTTGACCGGCGCTGCCTTGGAAGTGGAGATGAATGGTGTCTTCGGGGAGTCCGTCCCAATGGCGTTTAATGATTTCGTTGCCTAGGATTGTACCGACGACGCGGTTGGTATTTTGGATCGGTAGGGTTTTGCGAATGGGGGTGCCATTTTCGATCGCCTCTTTGCACAGATCGAGCAGTACCGTCATATCGAGGGATTTCTCTAATCCATGGTCTTGGGGAATCTGGCAATAGCGCCCAACGTCTTCGCCGACTTCGGGTTGATAGAGAACTTTGGAGAGGTCAATACCTTTGGCTTTCCAATGCTTGACCGCTTTCCTTGGCTCTAGAACATCCGTGCGCCCGATCATTTCGTTGACGGTGCGGAAACCTAGCTCTGCCATGATTTCCCGCAGTTCCTGGGCGATAAAGGTCATGAAGTTAACGGTGTATTGGGGGTCGCCATTAAACTTGCTGCGCAGTTCGGGGTTTTGGGTGGCAATACCGACGGGGCAGGTGTTTTTATGACAGACCCGCATCATGATACAGCCCAGGCTAACGAGGGGCATTGTGGAGAAGCCATATTCTTCCGCACCGAGGAGGGCGGCGATCGCCAAATCGCGTCCAGTTTTCATTTGTCCGTCGGTTTCCACAACGATGCGCGATCGCAGATTATTCAGCACCAAAGTTTGGTGAGTTTCTGCGACACCCAATTCCCAAGGTAGACCTGCATGTTTAATCGAGGTCTGCGGACTTGCTCCTGTTCCCCCGTCAAACCCAGAGATGAGAACCACATCGGCGTGAGCTTTGGCAACTCCAGCGGCGATCGTCCCTACGCCCACTTCTGAAACCAGTTTGACGTTAATCCGCGCTTGGCGATTCGCATTTTTCAAGTCGTGAATTAACTCGGCTAAGTCTTCAATGGAGTAAATATCGTGGTGGGGAGGAGGAGAAATCAAACCTACGCCAGGGGTTGAATGGCGCACTTTGGCAATCCAAGGATATACCTTCCGTCCAGGCAATTGTCCCCCTTCTCCAGGTTTTGCCCCCTGAGCCATTTTGATTTGGATTTCCTTGGCTTGGCTGAGGTACAAACTTGTCACCCCAAAGCGCCCGGAAGCCACCTGTTTAATGGCGCTATTTTTCGAGTCTCCGCGCTCGTTTGTCCAGGTATAGCGCTCCGGATCTTCACCGCCTTCCCCGGTATTGGATTTACCTCCAATCCGGTTCATGGCGATCGCCAAACTCTCATGGGTTTCCTTGGAAATCGATCCATAGCTCATCGCTCCGGTTTTAAAGCGTTTCATAATAGCTTCAACCGATTCGACCTCTTCTAGGGGAATTGGATCGCGGGACTTGAACTCCAGCAGATCCCGCAACCGGAAGAACTCTTTCCCCTGTTGATTCATTTTGGCGCTGTATTGTTTGTACAGCTCGTAGTCCCCTTCTCGAGTTGCCCGCTGCAACAGATGAATCGTTTCCGGAGACAAAAGGTGAGCTTCTCCATCTTTGCGCCATTGATATTCGCCCCCCGCGTCTAAAGTGGGGATTTCGCTGAAGAACCCTTGATGGTGACGGGCGATCGCCTCCTGAGCGATCGCCTCCACGCCAATCCCTTCCAAGCGCGACGCTGTCCAAGTGAAATACTTGTTAATCACCTCAGAACTTAAGCCAATACTCTCAAAAATCTGCGCTCCACGATAGCTCTGAATCGTAGAAATCCCAATTTTGGAACCAATCTTAATGACCCCTTTTGTGACCGCCTTAATGTAGTTCTTGCAGGCTTTTTCATAATCCATCGGTGGTATATTGTTCTGCTCGATCATCGAGCCGATGGTTTCAAAGGCCAAATAGGGATTAATCGCCCCACACCCATAGCCAATCAGAACGGCAAAGTGATGGACTTCGCGGGGTTCTCCAGATTCCAGGATAATGCCCACACGGGTACGGGTTCCGGCGCGGATCAGATGGTGATGAAGTCCCGAAACAGCCAACAGAGCCGGAATGGGGGCGCGATCGCCATCGAGATCTCGGTCAGAGAGGATAATTAGGTTAATCCCCTCGGCGATCGCCTCATCTGCCTTGGCAAATATACCTTCTAATGTGCCCTCTAGTCCTTCTACCCCAGTTTTGGGGTCAAAGAGAATTGGCAGCATTAGGGAACGAAAACCCTCGGTTTTACCTTCACTGAGCTGCTTCAGTTTCGCCAACTGCGCATTACTCAAAATCGGGGTTGGCAACTGGATCAGATGACAGCTTTCTGGTTCAGGCTTGAGTAGGTTACGTTCTGAACCAATGGTCGTGATTGGCGAGGTAATAATCGCTTCCCGAATCGAGTCAATGGGGGGATTCGTAACTTGGGCAAACAGTTGCTTGAAATACTCATAGAGCAATTTTGGCCGGTTGGAGAGTACCGCCAGGGGGGTATCAGTTCCCATCGCTCCCACTGCTTCTACCCCATTTTGGGCCATGGGGGCGATTAGCATCCGTAATTCTTCAAAGGTATAGCCAAACGCCCGTTGCCGCTGAACTAAGGGTGTAGGGGCGGGTTCACCCATATTTGGGTTTTCCAGGGGAGAGCCTAGTGAACCCGTCCCTACAGATGCCGCCCCTACAGACCCTTCTGGCAGATCGGAGAGTTTGACTTGGTATCGATCCAGCCATTCTCGATAAGGATGCTCGCTGGCGATTTGATGTTTAATTTCTTCATCCGCCACAATGCGTCCTTCGTCCATATTCACGAGGAACATACGACCGGGTTCTAAGCGACCTTTTTTGGCTACGTTCTCTGGTTCAACCGGTAGAACGCCAGCTTCTGAGGCCATGATGACTAGGTCGTCTTTGGTGACGTAGTAGCGAGAAGGACGCAGACCATTCCGGTCTAAGACCGCTCCCATCATGGTGCCATCAGTAAAGGCGATGGATGCAGGACCATCCCAGGGTTCCATTAAGGAAGCGTGATATTCGTAGAAGGCTTTGCGCTCATCACTCATGGACTCATGAGCCGCCCAGGGTTCGGGGATCATCATCATCACCGCATGGGGAAGACTTCGCCCAGCCAAGGTCATCAGTTCTAGGGTATTGTCGAAGATCCCGGAGTCACTACCGTCGATGTTGATAATCGGTTGGATGCGGTCTAGATCGGAGCCAAATTCTTGGGAGGATGAGCCAAATAGGGATTGGCGAGCGTGCATCCAGTTAATGTTACCGCGTAGGGTGTTGATTTCGCCGTTATGGGCAACGTAGCGATAGGGGTGCGATCGCTCCCAACTGGGGAAGGTGTTAGTGCTGAACCGGGAATGGACTAAGCCGAGGGCGCTTTCTAAGTCTGGATCGCTTAAGTCCCGAAAGTAGGCTTTTACCTGGGGGGGCATTAACATGCCTTTGTACACTAAGGTACGGCAAGAAATACTGCTGGGATACCAATAGCGATCGATTCCTGGAGTCCGAATAGCTGTATGGGAGCGCTTGCGGATCGCGTAGAGTTTGCGCTCGAAGGCGAGATCTTCAACTATATCTGGATTTCGGGCAATAAACACTTGCTGCATGAAGGGTTCGCTCGCTTGAGCGGTTGCCCCTAAACTGCTGTTATCGGTGGGCACATCCCGCCAGCCGATGACTTTTTGCCCTTCTTCAGCGACAATCTGCTCAAAAATTTCTCGTCCTTTGCTTCTGGCTTCGCGATCGGGAGATGAAAAAATCATGCCTACCGCATATTGCCCTGCCTCCGGTAAGTTTATGCCTTGCTCTTGGGCAACTTTTGCCATAAATTTATGGGGCATTTGCAGTAGGATACCCGCTCCATCTCCAGTGTTGGGTTCTGCACCGACTGCACCACGATGTTCAAGGTTAACCAGGATAGTGAGAGCTTGCTCAACAATTGAGTGAGATTTCTCCCCCTTCATGTGTACAATAAAGCCAACTCCGCAGGCATCATGTTCAAATTGGGGATCGTATAGACCCTGTTTTTGGGGTGATGTGGTTCTGTTCATGGTCTTGATATAGTTGCTTTTCAATCCTCAATGTCCTTTGAAGGAGGGAATTGGGTGCAGAAAATAGGGAATGAACTTGATGGGTTCATTGCCGATGCAGTGCCAAAAACGGACTGCTGATGGGTGATTGGGTTTAAATCCCTATTTCTTCTGAAACCTCGATCTCCTGAAATTGGAAGCCGTTACCTTTAAGTGTAGGATTGATTTTGACGGCAAAAAAGAGCGATCGCCTTTTTCTTAATAAAATGATCAGATCTGCCCCAAGGTTTCTGAAATATTTCTTAGCATTTCCTTAACCCAAGAGTCAGTCTGAAAATTTGTAGCTAATTTAGCAGAAATCCAGCAGAGCGTTTGCTAGGCAATTTGACTCTAATTAGATCAAACTTACCTAGCCCCGAATAAATTACGATAGATCATCCAGATCGATATTTAATTGTCGTAATTTCTCGCGTAGCTGTTGTAAATCTGATTCGGCGCGATCGGCTCGCTGTTTTTGGCGATCGCGCTCTAGTTCAGCACTCTCTGCCCTGTCTTGTTGGCACTCAGCTCTTTCCTCTGGAGTCGGATAGCGATCGCCGTTTTCATCATACCAATAGAGCCATTCTCTCTCGATTCCTTTATACGTTCCGCGATCGCTACCGATACCTAAATTCAATTCTGATAACCATACCGTTCCCCCAGATAGTAATTGATATTGCCCACCCTTCAGTTGATGCACTTCTAATCTCTGTTCCTTTTTCCGCAGGGGATTATAAATGACATAGTAGAGAACTCCGAGTTGAGCATACTTTTTCTTTTTCTGAGCATATTCTCCCCTTTGGGTTTTTGATACAACTTCTAACACTAAAGTCGGCACTTTTCTCTCTTCCCAAAGAACATAAGATAAGCGTAAACCCTCATCAATAATTCTGGGAACACCAATACTTAAAAAACCATCAGGGACAATGGCTTGTTGGTTAGGTTCAGTGTATAGTCCCAATATCCACTCCAAAAAAACAATCCATACGCTCTGACCAAATAGAAGCCAACATGGCTTTAAGTAGGGTGGGAATTAAATCTTGCAGTTCGTTATCCACAGGAGTCTCATCTGAGTCAGGTAAATCCTCCGCCGAGGGTAAGGAATTTCGAGGATGGTATTCGAGGTGCATAGGTGGATGAGGAGTATCTGTTTACTTGATTGCATTACCCATTAGCGATCGCTCGCTCATTTTCTGGAGTGCGTAGGCTCGAAAGCGGTCTAAGTCTGCTTGAATGGTTGATTCTACTGTGGGGCCAAGCAATTTATCCATCAGTCTGCCGACAATTCCAGGAATGGCATAGGCGACGGTTAATTTAACGATACTGGTTTCATGGCGATCGTAAAAGCGAATTGCCCCCCGGTTCGGCAAGCCATCAACTGATTCCCATTGAATAATTTGATTGGGACTTTGTTTTAAGATGCGTGAGAGCCAACTAAATTCAAAGTTCCCTGAAGCCAATTTCCATCGAGACAATTTGGGATTTTCTTCTAATACGTGAACCGATTCAATCCATTTCATCCATTGGGGCATTTGTTCGAGATCTGACCATAATTCCCAAACGAACTCAATCGGTGCTTCGACTTCGACTTGTACGCTATGTTCTAACCAGTTTTTCATAAAAGTATTTTTGAATGAGCGATCGTCTTTTGGGGAATCCAAGGGTCTTAAGTTTCTTATTTTTTACCTCTTGATAGAGAAATGCTATTAGGGCAAGAGGAAGTGAAAATATAAGATTTCCCTAGTCTATCATATTAGTTTAGCGAACGTTCTACTGACTCACTACACAATCTTGGTTAACTCCTTGATTAACAATCAGGCCTTGAACATTGCAGAAGTTAGGAGTGGCAAAATTACAAGTATAACTGGCTAAACCTTCCCCTTGACGGTTAAACAGACGAGTATTATAGCCATAGTCGCGGGCGATCGCTCCCATTTTGGTCACGAACTCATAGCGGTTCAAATAACAAGTCTCGCGCCAAGCTTGACGATTGACCACTACATCGACTCGTCCAGGGGTGTTTTGATCGCCACTAGGATAGGCAAACCAGGTGACCAGCAAATTCTTCCCATATTGCTTGCTAGCCCACCATAAACTTGGTAGGGTCAAGCGACCCTCTTTAATCGTATTTTCTGTAACAATTGCACCTTCACTGATAGAGACAGGTTTTCCTTCCTCAATTCCTTCCAATAGCTCAGTGTCCAATGGCACAATCGAAGGAAAAGGAACATCCGGATTTTGATATTGATGTTGTCCCTGTGCGGGTTGAGAGTCCCCTGAAACGATCGTCAGAGTAAGGGCGTATCCGAGAAGCAGAGATAAGGTGGAACGGAGCTTAACCATAGCGCAGATAAAGCAACGATGGGGTTACTCTAAACTATGGTAACGGTATAGCGGTCAATCAACAATTGCTCAGATCGGGGAAGTTCCGGATCGCCAGGAAAAAGGGTGAACTTTTTAACGGAGGGTGAGAGATGGAGTTCCCGAAAGATTGATGAGTATTTGGCGCTATTTAGAACTACTGGTCATGTGCGATCGCACTGGGAAAATCACCGCTGTGCGATCGCTCTATCCCCAGGGTCAAATCACTCATTTTCGTCGCCAAAAGGGTCTCCTGTGTAAACCCAAAATGGTCGTCAAAATCTTAAATATATATGGCAAAAGCGGTTGGGAACTTGTAAGTAACTATTCCCTGGAATTTGCGGAAGGATATTGTTTGGTTTATACTTTAAAAAAAGAATTGAGAAGTAAATGTAGTGCTTCGGATTAGGCAATAAAGGAGAGCTGGTTTTTTCTATTTCCAGTTCCGGAGGCACGCTCATTTAATCTTCACTTTATATGGATTAATTCATTCTAAACTATTCCCTAAGTTGGGAACTTAAAACCCCACTTAATGGTCTTTAGAATGTAAAGTTAGGATAGATTGATTGTCAATATGAGGTCATGTAAAAATGTCTAATACGTTGATTAGTGTGTTAGCGCTTACTGGTTTAACCTTAATTCCTCTGGGTGCTTTTGCCCAAACACCAACTCTTTTACCCATCGATCCAGAAGTTAGAGTCGAAGTTGAAGATATTTTCAGCTTAAGTCGGGCTAAAAATTTGGCTCGTCAAGCAGCAGAACAAGCCAATGGAGGATTGAGCAAATATCGTGCAGAAAGCTCCATGCATGGAGATGCCACATCCTCTCCATTTGTGGATAACGAGGATGGCAGTTGGATGTTTAAATTCTATGGGGGAGAACCGGTTTTCTCTGTTCCCACGGTCGAAAGTGTGGTCACAGTTGCGAAAGATGGTTCTTGGGTGAGAGTAGACTATAACGGGCCGATTCGTGAGTAGGGCTTGGCACTGGTAATGGGTAATTTCAAGTAATCAGTCGGTGACTGATTACTTGAAGCGCTAAGAGTAGGGGCGAACAATGGTTTGCCCCTACTTCATTAACGATCGTTAGATGTCTTGCATAAGTAGTAAGAAAATCAATAGCAATACAATAATCCTGGATTATTTAGAACCATTGCTGATTACCTAACTTCTGCAAGCCATCTATTAATCGTCTACAAACACATATTTGTAGAGTTCGCTTGGATCGGGTTCAGGGCTTTCGAGGGCAAATTTAACAGCATCATCCACCAGGGCTTGAATTTTGCGATCGATGTCTTTTAACTGTGCCTCAGTTGCTAATTCTTTAAGGGTTAAATAGCCAGCAAACCGTTTGATGGGATCTCTGGGGAACCAAAACTCTTTCTCATCTTTAGAGCGCAGTTCATCAGGATCGGCTAAGGAATGGCCCCGAAAACGATAGGTTAAGGCTTCAATTACGGTTGGTCCTTCTCCAGCTCTGGCGCGGGCGATCGCCTCTTTAGCCACTTCGCGAACCGCTAAAACATCCATGCCATCAACTTCAACCCCATGCATTCCAAAGGCATGGGCCTTTTTGTAGATTTCTGGTACTGAAGTGGCTCGATCGTGAGCCATACCAATTGCCCACTTATTATTTTCGACCACATACAGAACTGGCAACTTCCACAAAGCCGCCATATTCAAGCATTCAAAAAACTGGCCATTATTACAAGCACCATCTCCAAAAAAGCAAGCCGTTACTTGATCGGCACTTTCATCTCCCATGGTTTCCCGACGATACTTACTCTGAAACGCTGCACCTGTCGCCACAGGAATGCCTTCAGCCACAAATGCATAACCCCCCAAGAGCTTATGTTCGGCAGAAAACATATGCATCGAGCCACCCCGACCTTTAGAGCATCCAGTCGCTTTCCCAAACAACTCAGCCATCACCTCCCGCGCCGGAACTCCAGCACTTAGAGCGTGAACGTGATCTCGATAGGTACTACAGACAAAATCCTCATCTTGGCGCATGGATTTAATTACGCCAGAAGCCACTGCCTCTTGACCATTGTAAAGATGGACAAAACCGAACATTTTGCCCCGGTAATACATTTCTGCACACTTATCTTCAAATATCCGCCCTAATACCATATCTTCATAGAGTCTGAGTCCTTCCTCTTGACTCATTTTCACGGAAGATGAATCAAATTCTGGTACGATCCTCTCTTGAGCCATGAATGCGTCCCTTACTACCACTACAAGCTGATGTTATTGTTGTGCAAAGACTTAGTATACGTCAATGGGGAGATGGGGAGATAGGGAGATGGGAACTTGATGAAAAAATCTAAAGGAGGGCAAGACAAGAATCGTTGTCCGAAGTATAATTCTAAGGGTTACAAGGGGGGCAGGTTTTCCAGACCCTAAACTGTAAGCATCGCTGCTGAGGGAGTAGACTGTGCGTATTCCGCTGGATTATTACCGAATTTTAGGTGTCCCACTACAGGCAACTGCCGAACAGTTGCAACAGGCCCACCGCGATCGCACGATGCAATTGCCTCGGCGGGAATATTCGGAAACGGCGATCGGCTCTCGAAAATCCCTGCTCGATCGCGCCTACAATATTTTATCCAATCCGGAAGCAAAAACAGCTTACGACCAAAAAACCTTTCACAAGCTCCCAGGACAAGGACAAGAAGAGACACAAATTAAAGAAACCTTGCCCTCACTGGAAGTCGAAGACTCTCAAGTTTTGGGGGCCCTATTAATTCTCCTAGAATTGGGAGAATATGAATTGGTCTTAAATCTGGGGAAAGAGTATCTCGAAAATCTCTCTTCTGAGCATCCTGAAGGATCGCAGATCACTACCATTCCTCAATTATCTCGGGCTGATGTGGTTTTAACTTTAGCACTCTCTGGTTTGGAATTGGGGCGAGAACAATGGCAACAGGGAACCTATGAGCAAGCAGCCCTATCCTTAGAAAATGCCGAAAAACTGCTGTTGAAAGAAGGCGTATTTCCGAGCCTGCGTGGAGAATTACAAGCTGACTTATATAAACTGCGTCCCTACCGCATTCTAGAATTATTATCCGAAAATTCCGATGATGCGATCGCCCATCGCCACGGGATTCAAATGTTGCGGGATATGCTGCAAGAACGAGGCGGACTTGATGGAACAGGCGACGATCGGTCCGGACTCAGTATTGATGATTTCCTGCGCTTTATCCAACAATTACGCAGTTATCTAACATCCCTAGAACAGCAAACTCTGTTTGAAACCGAAGCCCAGCGCCCTTCGGCTGTGGCTACCTATTTAGCAGTTTATGCCCTATTGGTACGTGGATTTGCTTACAAACAACCTGCCCTGATTAACCGAGCCAAACGAATGCTCATGCGGTTGGGGTCTCGGCAAGATGTACATTTAGAGCAGGCGGTGTGTTGTTTACTCTTGGGGCAAACGGAAGAAGCGACCAGAGCGCTTGAATTAAGTCGGGAATACGAACAGTTAGGCTTTATTCGAGAAAATTCCCAGGGTGCTCCCGATTTGTTACCGGGCTTGTGTTTGTATAGTGAGCGTTGGCTACAGGAAGAGGTATTTCCCCATTTTCAGGATCTGGCCGGTTGTGAGCAGACGTTGAAAGAGTATTTTGCCGATGACCAAGTACAAGCCTACTTAGAAGCTTTGCCTTTAGATCGCACTGAGCAGAATCAATGGAGTGTGGTGGAGTCCAAACCAGAAACCCCCTCAAAGCTCGAGAGTGAAGGGAATGTCAGTCTGAAGAAAACAGAAGAAATGGCTTCTATCTCTTCGGCTGCGGTGAGAGAACCGGGAGAGAATCAGGGCAGGAGAGTACCAGCAACTACCGCTATGTTAACGCGCTCCGAGCCGCCGAACGCGAAAACTAGCCGTTCTCCAGTTGTCCCTGGCGATCGCCCAGCCAATCAGCGTCCAGTCCCTAGCGGTCAGAGGCGGGGGCCCAGTCGCCGAGGCAATTCTAAAACGAGTAAGTCTTCCATTCATTGGGGACGGTTGGCTCTCCTGGCGGCGGGTGGATTATTGGGATTATGGCTTTTGATTTGGCTGATCGGCCAAGTGATCGGTTTGGTGGGTTCCCTATTCAATACTACTCCTGGCTTAGAAGGGGAACAGTTACAATTGATGCTCAATCAACCCCCCATAGAGATTCCTGAGCCACCAGCCCAACCGACGGCCGATACGGGGCCGTTGACCGAAGAGAGGGCAAAAGTGGTGATTGAAACTTGGTTGAGTACGAAGGCAAATGCCTTTGGTTCTAATCATCAAGTAGATGAGTTGTCCTCAATTTTGGTCGATCCAGCTTTATCCACTCAAAGACAACGGGCGACGCAAGATCGGCAAGATAATTTCTATGGTGAGTATGAGCATGAGCTGACGATTAACGATGTGACAATAAATCTCGATGATGAAGATCGAGCAACGGTCGATGCAACAGTGAATGAGTCAGTAGAGTTTTACCGTAATGGAGAGGTAGATCGGGGGGCTTCCTATAATGATGAAATTCGAGTTGAGTATGAGTTGATTCGTGAAGATGGCCAATGGCGAATTCAAGATTGGTCAGTGTAGATAGCCCGTAAGGTTAGGAAAGTTAATCTGTGGTACAAGTCCTTTTAGAATCTCCAAGTTATCCCGATTATCCGATTCATGTCCCTAATGGTCTGGATGTCTTCGATCCAGCCTTAGTACGGATTGCGCGCGATACCTATGGGGTCTATCGGATTGTGGCCGATGGTGCAGCCGCTAAACATACAGCAACCTTTAAACGGCCCCTGGGAGTAGTGGTGAATCAAGTGAGCTATCGGGCAGTTTTGGTGTTTAAAGAAGGGTTGGTTTTATTGCCAACAGAGGTGTTTATTCCGTTTAATCACTTAGAAACTAAATTGTATTGATGGAGGAGTCGGGTGTGGATTGAAATTCCCAGTATGGCGATCGCCGTATTATTAGGATTGGCGATCGGTAGTTTCTTAAATGTGGCGATCTATCGCATTCCAGCCGGTTTATCGATTCTCTTCCCTCCGTCCCATTGTCCCCTCTGTTCCCATCGCTTGAGTATGGCGGATAATATTCCGGTATTTGGTTGGTTGGCGTTGGGGGGAAAATGTCGCTATTGCCACAGTCCCATTTCTTGGCGCTATCCCACCATTGAAGCGATCGCCGGTTTACTGTTTCTAGGAGTATATCTCCAGTTTGGCCTCTCTTGGGAAACAGTGGGATATTGCTTCTGCTTGAGTTGGTTGTTGGTATTAGCCATGATTGACTGGGATACCTTCACTTTGCCCAATAGCCTCACTCAGTTTGGGCTAGTGATGGGTTTGCTCTATCAACTGCTTCGAGGGGCAGGAGAGGCAGCTCCGTTTCTTGATGGCATATTTGGCGCGATCTTAGGTTTGTGGTTATTTGAAATCATTATTATTTTAGGGTCTTTTCTGCTCGGTCAAGCGGCCATGGGAGCGGGAGATGCTAAACTTGCGGCGGCGATCGGGGCTTGGTTGGGGTGGAAACTTCTGTTATTATCAGGATTTCTTGCCTGTTCGATCGGTGCTGTTGTCGGGGTGGTGGCGATCGCCTCTGGCCAACTCAAACGCCGTCAAAAAATGCCCTTTGGGCCTTTTCTTGCCCTCGGCGGGGCCCTGACGATTTTCTGGGGCGATCGGATGATATCAGCTTATATACAGTTCTTTTTCTCGCCTAACCTGATAGGATAATCGAGTGTCTTGGATTACGATTCGCACGACCTCAACTCGCTGGGAGGCAGAACTGATGGAACAGTTACTCAGTGCCCAGGAAATTCCCACTCGCCTAGTTGATTGTGGAGTAGTCTCCTATTTCGGTATGGGATCTCCCACTGCCGTACAAGTTGCCCTTGAACATCGTTGGAGTGCTTTGTTACTTCTAAGCGAAATCGAGGAGATATCGGACGAATAATGTCCCTTTTACTTTAGATAATCTCTTTATTTTTCATGTCCTTATTTGATTGGTTTGCCAACAGACAAAAAAACTCTCCCATCAGCCCAGAACGTCAAGAACGGGAAATTGCTGATGGGTTATGGACTAAATGCCCCATGTGTGGAGTTTTAACCTATACAAAAGATTTACAGGGAAATCAAATGGTGTGTTTAGAATGCGAACACCATTTTCGGGTTGATAGTAATGAACGCATTGTTCAATTGATCGATCGTAATACCTGGACTCCTTTGGATGCCCATTTGCAACCCGATGATCCCTTAAAGTTTAAAGACCGTAAGCGGTATAGCGATCGCCTCAAAGAATATCAAGCTAAAACCGATCTCAATGATGCCGTACAAAGTGGTTTAGGTCAGTTGGATGGCTTGCGAGTCGCTCTAGCTGTCATGGACTTTGGCTTTATGGGAGGCAGCATGGGATCAGTCGTAGGGGAAAAGATTACCCGACTGCTCGAAAAAGCGACTTCAGAGCGAATCCCTGCGATCGTCATTTGTGCCTCTGGAGGCGCAAGAATGCAAGAAGGGATGCTCAGTTTAATGCAAATGGCCAAAATTTCAGGAGCCTTAGAGCGCCATCAAGAAGCCGGTTTATTATATATTCCTGTCCTTACCCATCCCACCACTGGCGGCGTAATTGCCAGTTTTGCCATGCTGGGCGATCTGATTCTGGCTGAACCAAAAGCTACCATTGGTTTTGCTGGACGACGAGTGATTGAGCAAACCCTACGGGAGAAGCTCCCAGATGATTTCCAAACCTCGGAATATTTGCTGCAACATGGCTTTGTCGATTTAATTATTTCCCGTACCCAACTGAAGAAAACCTTAGCTCAGTTGGTGCGCCTTCATGGAGGAGTAGAACAGGTTCATCCACCGATAGATAAGGTACAGCACAATGGAGATTCTCCCAGCTATCCCCTCCCCGATCCTACCCTCAACACCCATCACTTGGCCGTTGATAATTGATATATGATCGCCTCTAACAAGGTTGAGACAGTAGGATTTATCTACAACGTCGGTATATGTAGTCAGTATATATAGGGGCGAAAAATTTTTTGCCCCTACATCTGGTCTGTTCAGCGATTGATTCAATTAGCTTCGTTTCACTAGACCAATCAGAAGCGCTATAACTTCTCTAAATGGCATGGAGTGCCTAGGATTGGGAGACAGTTTGACGAAGATTGAAGGCAGGAGTAGCAAGTTCCAGGGCCCCATTACGGGTATAGTCTTGCCACAAGAGCGCCAATTCTTGAGCTTGGGAGCGTCCGCGATATTGGATCTGATACATTCTGCGAGGCCGTCCCCGTCGAGCGAGTTTCTTCCAATATCCAGTGATCATCTCTTCCTCTTCCAAGAATTTGAGGGCGCTGTAGAGGACTGTATCCGATAGGCGGTATTGGGGATACTGTTTTTTTAGGACTCGAATTAGTTCAGTTCCATAGGAGTCTTTATTGAGCAAGATGGACAAGACATAACAGACTGTTAATTCTGTATTCAGGTGAATCGGTGGTGGGTCTTGAAAAAAACGATAAATTTCATCAAAGGTCATAGCTTTTCTCTGCACAAGCATGAATGAACTCAAATCAGGCCAATGAACTGGACTTGAGTAAATGCAGCCCTGGTTATGAAAATTCCCTTACAAAACGTTAAAGACTGGCTCAGGTTAACTTGAAAAGAAATATTGGGTCATTTTGAGATGCACACCCGATTGAGCCTAAAAGCCTAAATATGTTGCCCCAAATGCCAGTGTTTTGGGTTTAGTAGTTGATGGTTACCCCGATTGGCAGGTGAAATCCTTTGAGCTAAAGTCTAAAGCCCTGTATGAAGACAGGACGGTGAGTCACTTGACTCCTTACATTAATAGATACAGGCGCTTCCCTTAGAATCCAGAGCTGGAGGCACTAAGATATACGCTCAATCCCTATCAACCATGCAGGATAACATAATTATTCTTGAAGCTACAAATAATTCTGAATCGAGAGGCGATCGCCGCTTCGAGTTTCCTGCTAGATTAAGGGATGGAGCTGTAGCGAATCACTATGCCTGAGAACGACCAATTCTATGCCCTTCCCCCCGCTGTAGAGAAATTTTCGGGGAACTTGCGTCTGACCGCTTGGATTAGCTTTTGGACTCAGGTGGTATTAGGGGCGATCGCCTCTATCATCTTTCTGTTTGCCTTGATTGGTCAAGAGACCCGGGCTGGAATCCAAGATCCCGGTCGTGGAGGAGGGGCATTTTTTGCCATTTGTGGTCTGCTCGTTCTCTATTTCAGCATTGTGCAAGCCTTTCGCTACACTCGGTTAGCACGACAATTGCGATCGCCCGATAGCAGCGTGCGTCCCACTAAGGCTGCGACCATCCAGATGATTAAATTTGGTCTGGTCTGTAATATTGTGGGCATGAGCTTATCCCTCTTGGCTGCCGAAGCGATCACGGGTATTTTACTGGGTAAATCCCTCTTTCAACCCCAGGGCTTAATTCCTACAGGAGCGGATCTAGGAAGATTTATTGAACCCATTGATTTATTTGTCTTGCTCGGCAATACTCATACAACGGTCTCTCATTTTGTCTCTATTGTGGGCAGTCTCTGGCTATTGAATGCCATTAACCGGCCGAAAGCCTGAACTAATCTGATTTAGGCAATAGGGTATTTCCAGGGTTTCGTTTGCCCTCCCTATTGGCGATCGCTAAATTCTTGAGCAAACTCGATTAAAACCATCCTTCTTGTTCTAACTCTTCAATCAGTTGTAAGGCTCTGGGGTCTCCAACTTTCAGCAGAGCCGATCTCGCATCTTCGCGCACTCCTAGATCTTCATCTTCTACAAAAGATTCAATCAGACCGTCGATCGCCCCAGCATAAACCACATTGGAGGGCAATTCGCGGGCTAATTGGCCTAACGACCAGGCGCAGTTACTGCGAATAGCGGGAATAGGGTCTCGGCGCAGGCCTTGAATTAGGGGAGGAATCGTGCTAACAATCGCTTCATAACTGACTTGGGCCATTTGGGCTAAAGCGCTAGCAGCCCAGAGACGCACGGCTGGAATATCAGTACGTAGGGAGTCAATGAGAGGGCTTAAACTGTGGCGATCGCGATTATTGCCTAAAGACCAGACTAATCCCTTGCGGACATAGCCATTCCAATCCCGTTGTAGTTGGTCAATCATGGGTTCGATCGCCTCTGGGGAGGGATTCCGCCCCAAAGCATAGGCGGCACTGACGCGCACCAAAGGACAGCGATCGCCCAATAGACGAATTAAATGAGGAATCGCTCGATGGTCTTGGATTTCACAAAATGCCCTCGCTGCCAACATCCGCTCTTGGGTGACTGGGGATTCTAGCAAAGGCAACATTTCCTCTGGATCGGGAGGGGGGGTGCTCTCTGGAGTACCTTCGATGGGCCCTAGATTATCCAGGGGACTACTCAAGTCAACGTTGTCGTTGAGTACAGATTGGTCATTATCATTGATTTGCATAACTTGCAGTGTACTCAATCTTGGGGGTCAGACTCAACAGGGAATATCGAAGATTTTTCCTGTACCGATATCTGTGCCTTTGATATAGTATCGTTTCTCAATATCTATTCGGACGCTCGTGATAGAGGATGTTACATTATATTAGCTACTATTTCTTACCTAAATTGAAGAACGAGTAATGGAACACGTCAAGCAACACTTTGAAAACGAAGCTCAAGAATTTGATGGGATTATACGTCGTCTCATTCCTTACTACGAACAAATGCTTGAGGCGATCGTGACTGCAATTCCTTTTAGTCCATCTCAGGTGATTCGGGTTGTCGATCTTGGATGTGGAACCGGGACGATCGCCAAACGAATTAAAGACGCTTATCCTCACGCTCAGATTACTTGTGTTGATATTGCCGAGAAAATGTTGCAAATCGCGCAAACTAAACTGGGTCAAGGTGAAGATATACGATATCAACTGGCTAATTTTGAAGAGTATGAATTTGATTCTGTTTATGATGTAGCTGTCTCTTCACTTGCCTTGCATCATCTGGTTAATGATAGTGACAAAATCAAGTTTTATAAACAAATTTATGCTTCTCTGGCTCCCGGCGGGCTTTTTTATAATGCTGATGTGGTATTAGCTTCTAATTCCCATCTCCAAGAGCGTTATATGGAACAATGGCAAGAGTATATGCTGCGACAAGTTCCCCTAGAGGAAATTGAGCAAAAGTGGATGCCTCAACATTATAATGAAGATCGTCCGTCCCGGCTTATGAGTCAATTAGAGTGGCTCCAAGAGATGGGTTTTGTGGACATTGATGTGATTTGGAAATACTACAATTTCGCGGTCTACGGAGGGTATAAGCCTAGTATAGAGTAGGAGATACTAGGAGAGAATGGCGATCGCCGCTTTCCTTAGAAACCGCGTTTCTGTGCATGGGTGGCGATCGCCTCTATGTCACAATAGAGAAAAAGTCCATATCCTGGAGTGAGTCCCATAGCTATAGAATGATGTACGTCTTTGATACCAATATTTGGGTTGCTGGATTGCGATCGCGTAGAGGAGCTAGTTTTATTCTCCTTAAAGCCATTCGTCAACGATGGGTTATACCAGCCGTTTCTGAAGCCTTATTTTTAGAGTATACTGAAGTCTTGAAACGAGATCAAAATCTACAGAACTTCAGGATTTTTTGCCTGCTGCCCAATTATTTGGAATTCAAGTGGTAAAACCAGGAAATTTAGTTCAGTCTCTCAAATTACAGGAGAAAGTTGGCGAATGAATAGTTATTCTCTAAAGTTACCCGATGAATTATTGACTGAAATTCAACGTTTGGCTGAAGAAAAACAAGTTTCCCTCGATCGCTGGCTCTTAAGTGCCATAACTGAGAAAATAGAAGCGCAGAAGAGAGTTCACTTGCTGGAGACTTATGCAAAACAAGCTGATTATAGCCACTTTGACCAAATCTTAGATAGAGTTCCTAACGCAGAACCCATCCCTGGGGATGAGTTGATTTGAGAAAAATTAGGAAGATATGGAATAATCTGAACCTGCCCTCTACGGAGACTAGAAACCGGGTTTCTCGTGTATCTTTTCGTTGGTGTCCTCAACTTGGGTAGAAACCCGGTTTCTTTCCACGGGGGAGGTTATCGTTAAGTTTGTACTATACTAAGGTTGGGGTCACTCACCCACCAACCAATCATTTTTAATTTTTAATTGAAATGTCACAACCGCTTGCGGGTCGCTACCAGATAGAAAGGGAACTGGGTCGAGGAGGGTTTGGCATCACCTACCTAGCGCGAGATCTCCATCTTCCGGGACATCCTTTGTGTGTGGTGAAGCAACTGAAGCCTCAGTTCAATGATCCCAAACAACTCGATACAGCCAAGCGGTTGTTTGAGACGGAAGCTAAGACGCTGCAACAATTGGGACAACATCCGCAAATTCCCCAACTGCTGGCTTATTTTACTCAAGGGGAAGAGTTTTATCTGGTTCAAGACTATATCCAGGGTCATGAGTTGAGTGAGGAGATACAACCGGGAAAACCTTGGTCAGAGGAGCAGGTGATTCAGTTATTGCAGGATATCCTCACTCCCTTGACGTTTTTGCATCAAAATGGGGTGATTCATCGGGATATTAAACCGGATAATTTGATGCGGCGCAAGGACGATCGCAAATTGGTGCTGATTGACTTTGGAGCAGTGAAGCAAGAACTGTCTCAGTTAACTCGACTGAGAGGAAGCACTCAACTGACGGTTGCTGTGGGTACACCCGAATATATGCCGAGTGAACAAAGTCAAGGAAGACCAAAGCTCTGTAGCGATATCTATGCAGTGGGAATAATAGCCATTGAAGCGCTGACGGGAAAAGCGTCCGATCTCTTGTCATTTGATGAGGATTTAGAAGTCATCTGGCAGCCCTTTGCTTCTCATGCAAGTCCAGGATTGCAGCGAGTATTACAGAGGATGATATGGTATCATTTCAAGGATCGCTATGCTTCAGCCGAGGAAGTTTTAGAAGAGGTGAAGACGCTTCAGAATCCAACTGCGCCTACCCAAGTCATTGGAAAAGCGCAACCGAAACCAGGTACACCAAATCCTGTACATCTAACCCTCCTCTGTGTAGATCAATCTCCCCAAACCTCTCTGGCTAAATTTCAGTTTGAAGTGCTGACGGTAAACCGACGGGGAAAAGTAGTTAAACGAGAAAATAGAGAAGCGCAGTATTATCGAGAAGATTTAGGAGAAGGGATAGGTTTAGATATGGTAGCCATTCCTGGGGGAAAGTTCCTCATGGGTTCGCCAGAGGGAGAAGGACATGATAGCGAAAAACCCCAGCATTCGGTAACGATGCCACCGTTTTATATGGGAAAATTCTTGATTACACAGGCTCAATGGCTCAGGGTAGCTTTGTTTCCTCAAGTGAATCGTGCCCTGCCGTTTAGTCCCTCTGATGTTGAGGGAGATAACTTGCCCGTAGAACAAGTTTCATGGTACGACTGCGAGGAATTCTGCTCCCGGCTCTCCCAGTATGCGGGAAAATCCTATCGCTTGCCTTCAGAGGCAGAATGGGAATATGTCTGTCGCGCCCGAACAGCTACCCCGTTTCATTTTGGGGAAACCCTGACTACTAAATTCGCCAATTTTGATCGGTCTAGTTACACATATGCTGATGAGCCGGAAGGTAAACGTCGTCAGAAAACGACCCCAGTAGGCAGTTTTCCGCCCAATGGGTTTGGTTTGTACGATATGCATGGCAACTTATGGGAGTGGTGTACTGACGACTATCATGAAGATTACAGGAACGCTCCTATTGATGGTAGTACATGGCTAGATAGCGATAGCATATATAGAAAAGTATTGACAGGGTTATTCGGCGGCGATAAAAGCACAAAAGTACTTCGCGGTGGTTCTTGGAGCAACTGCCTTTCTAGGACTTGTCGTTGCGCGAGTCGGAAAAACTACAATCCTGACAATCGGGGCGGATTCATCGGGCTGCGGGTTGTCCTTCCCCTTGTTTCAGAAGGATTTATTCCCTAAACCCGCCCCCACTGCTAGGGACTAGAAACCCGGTTTCTGGACACGGAGGTTAATTGACGATCGCCCCAAAATCCGCCAAAACCCGCGCATGATTTCGCAAAATTCCCAGTAAATTCAACCGGTTGGTTTGTATCTTTGCATCTTCCGCCATCACCAGCACGCTATCTTCGCCATCGAAGAAGCGACTCACCGTAGGGGCAATTTCCCCTAAAGCATTGACCAAATCTTGATAGTTGCGCGTTTCTTGACAGCGTTGGGTTTGGGGCACAATTTTGACCATGGCATCGTAAAAGGCTTGTTCTGACGCTTGCTCGAATAAGTCGGGTTTCACCACTCCCACGGGATCGAGTTGTTCTTTGTCCAAACTTCCCTTAACCGCTAACCGAGTAGAACGGTTGACGGTGGCGTAAATTGCGTCTAACTGTCCAGATGTGCGGATTTCTTGCAAAAATAGGGCGCGTTTGAGCAAGTCTAGCAGATCGGCTAATCCGCGACTGGCATATTCGGGGTCATCTTCCCCTAAAACGGCATTCACGAGATCGTAATCAATGCTTTTGTCTTCCTGGAGTTGGGTGCGGATGCGTTGCAGGAAAAACTCTTCTAAGGTGGGGACTAAATTGGGAAGGTCGCTATTGGGCCAGCAGGAGGCTACACTATCCACCAGGAGTTGATGCAGATCCAGGGGTAAATAGCCCTCCCAGGTAATACTAATGATGGCATTGGCTGCGCGTCTGAGGGCGAAGGGATCGGAGGAGCCACTGGGAATCATGCCTAAACTAAAGATACTGATTAATGTATCCAGGCGATCGCCCATTCCGACAACTTGACCGACCATAGTTTGCGGTAAACTATCCCCAGCACCTTTGGGTAGATAATGCTCTACAATACCGGTAGCAACGGCTTCCGGTTCTCCACTGGTACGAGCATATTTTTCCCCCATCACTCCCTGCAACTCTGGGAACTCGTACACCATTTGCGTGACTAAATCTGCTTTACATAATAGAGCTGTGCGATCGCATAATTCCCGCTCTGATTCTGTTAACTGGAGTTGTTCGGCCAAAACCCGAACACAAGTCCGAATACGCTCGACTTTATCTCGAACTGAGCCTAATTTTTCCTGAAATGTGACTGCTTCTAACTGATCGACATAACGTTCTAGGGGTTTAGCTAAATCCGCTTGATAGAAAAACTGACCATCAGCGAGTCTAGCGCGAATCACCCGCTCATTTCCCTGGGCAATCAGGTCAGATTTGGCAGGGTCACCATTAGAAACGGTAATAAAATAGGGCAAGAGTTCTGCTGATTCTGGGGATTTAAATACGGGAAAATAGCGTTGATGGGACTCCATTTCCATCGTCGTCACTTCCGTGGGGAGTTGCAGAAATTGGTCATCAAACTTGCCCGCGACTGCGGTAGGATATTCGACTAAGTTGGTGACTTCTGCGAGTAAATCGGGGGAAATTCGTGCATATCCGCCTAACTTTTCCGCGCACGCTTGGACTTGAGTTTTGATGGTTTCTTCGCGCTTTTGTGGGTCAACTTGAATAAAAATCGACTCCATAGCTTGTAGATAGTCCGAAGCTTGCTCAAGACTCACGGGTTGAGGATGGAGGACGCGATGGCCATAGGAGAGGCGATCGCCAACAATCTCAGTAGAACCATTTTCGAGTACAATCGGCAGGAGCTGCTCATCGAACAGCGCCACTAACCAGCGAATGGGACGGGGAAAGCGAATTTGACCATCTCCCCAACGCATAAACCGTCGTCCTTCTAACCCAGAAATCCATTGGGGAACCCATGCACTCAAGAGTTCCGAAACCAAGCGTCCGGGGATTTGTTTGCGAATAAAGACAAAATCGCCCTTTTCCGTCGGTCGAATCTCGAAATCCTCTACCTTTACCCCTTGCTTTTTAGCAAATCCTTCTGCGGCCTTGGTCGGTTTCCCGTCCTTAAATGCAGCTTTAGCGGGAGGGCCTTTGACTTCTTCTTCTCGGTCAGGTTGTTGCTGGGGTAGTCCATCAATGAGTACAGACAGACGACGGGGAGTCGCGTACACCTCGATACTTTCGGGAGTAAGCAGTTCGTCTGCTAAACTTTGGCCAATGAGCGATCGCCACTGACCGATAGCACTAGCGATAAAATCAGCAGGGAGTTCTTCTGTACCAACTTCTAAGAGGAATGTAGACATATAACC
>NZ_CEZBFX010000012.1:43309-70004 GCF_982964205.1 Roseofilum sp.
ACCCAAAATACACCCATCAGAATCATAGCACCTGCGATCGCCACAGTCAGAGTTAAGGATTCTCCCAAAACCAGCCAACCGATTGTGGTAGCGATAATTGGCACTAAATAGAGAAAACTAGAAGCTTGGGCCGTGGATAAGTGTGCTAAGGTATACGTCCAAGCGATATAGGCGATCGCACCGGGAAAAATCCCCAAATAACCCACCACTAAACCCACTTTCAGCGTATCAGGAAATCGGACAAAGAACAGAATGGGTAGAGTCCCAAACCAGACCGTATAACTCGCTAATTCTAAAGGAGAATAGCGCTCAAAAAACGGTCGCTGAAGGACAAAATAGAAGCCTTGAGAAAACGCTGCCATTAAAATCAGCCCAGAGGATAGAGCAAAAGTCAAATCTTGTCCTTTTCCCAGAACAATTAACACGATTCCTCCTAACCCCAAAGCCATTCCTAACCACCCTTGAAGCGGTAAGGATTCCTTGAGAATCGTAGCGGCGAGAATCGCTGCTATACAGGGACTAGAAGCATTTAAAATACTTGCCGTACCTGCGGGAACCACCGTTTGTCCCCAAGATAAGAGTAAATGATAGAAAGAAACCCCTAAACATCCTTGGAGTAATAATCGGGGTAAATCGGACGAATGGGGGCGACGAATTTTCCCAGAAATCATAGCAAACACCGCTAGTCCCAAAGAAGCAATTAAAAATCTAAACGCCACGAAATTGAGCGGATGAATCGTTTGCACAACATAACGAACTCCCGGAAAAGCCGAACCCCAAAGCAAAATACAAATAGATGCCCAGCACCAACCTACCCAACGAGATTGAGTCCTCATCCTTCCCGCTCACTCAATAGCCAATAAGTCGTCATTCTTCCTCGTCCTTTCACCGTAAATGAGCCTCGTTTTTCTAAAATAAATGTATCTTGTAATTGATCGTAGGTGGCTTGAGTCACTTGAATCTTACCGGGTAAACCTTGAGATTCCATCCGAGACGCTACGTTAACCGTATCTCCCCACAAATCCAATTGCAATTTACTAACTCCAATAACCCCAGCAACTACCGGCCCCGTATTGATACCAATTCGCAGTTGAAAGGGTTGACTATTGCGCAGTTCCAACCGATTTTCTAGGACACAAGGACGATTAAAATCTTTGATGACTTCCTGCATATCTAAAGCCAAGTTTGCAACTCTTTTAATAGATTTTTCCTCTTGTATATTCTGGTAAACAGGCAAGCCTCCGACCACCATATAGGAATCACCAATCGTCTTTATTTTTTCTAGCCCATAATGCTGCGTTAGTTTATCAAATTCAGAAAATATTTGATTCAACAAATCCACTAATTCAGTCGGGTCTATTTTCGCCGAAAGTTCTGTGAAGCCAACTAAGTCGGCAAATAAAACAGTGACTTCAGGCAAGTAATCGGCAATAGTATGGCGATTTTTTTTGAGCTTCTCGGCAATATATTGAGGAAGGATATTTAAAAGCAACTTTTCTGATATTGTTCTTTGTTTGCGTAATTCTTCTTCGATCTTCCTTTTTTCGGTAACATTGCGAACTGTTCCTTCAAAGTACAGTAGATCGCCATTCTCACCTTTGACTTTACGGACACTCTCGGAAATCCAGATTTTATCCCCGTTCTTACAATATATTTCTGATTCAAATTCCTCAACAAAATCATAAATTTCCATATAGGCTAAAAACTCATCTCGCCGTTGAGGACGGACATAAAAATTTTCATTAATATTGGGTATTGTTTCAATTAAGTCCTCTGGAGAATCATATCCATAGAGTTTCGCTAGAGCTAAATTCGCTTTCACAAATTGCCCCTCTGGAGTGGTTTGAAACATGCCATCAATAGCATTTTCAAAAATACTGCGATAGTTTTCTTCCGCTTTTTGGCGAGCTTGAGCTTCCTGTGTAAGCAATTCTTGAAGGTTAAGCAAGCTCAGTTGAATGTTGATTTTTGAGAGAATTTCCGTGACTTGAAGCGGTTTGGTAATATAGTCGTTCCCTCCTACTTGAAAGGCTCTTGTTTTATCTAAATCGCTCCCTAATGCACTGACAAAAATAACAGGAATTGCTCGATATTCTGGATGGGATTTAATCGCTTCACACAGTTCATAACCATTGATATCTGGCATCATAATATCGAGCAAGATTAAATCCGGTTGAGAAGAACGCACAGCATTGAGTGCTAATTCGCCATTAATAGCTTTGCGGACACGATACCCTTGTTGAGTGAGAATATGGGATAAAAATCGAATATTATTCGGGTTATCATCAACGACTAAAATATCCTTAGACAAGGGTAAAACGGTATGGTCTTGCATGATCGGAAATCCCAAAGAAAAATGGGGGGTGTGAACACAATAGTCGAACTTTCTGAGCCTCGATCGCCTTTTCCCCGTTATAACATTTGGATCGATCCTCAGTTCAATACGCCAAACCCTCGATTGCCTCTAGGGTAGCATCAAGAATCCGATCTAGGCGGTAATGGTGGAGTAAATCGGCGATCGCCTCCCTTAAGTCGGACTCAGCCTCCGGAATCTCTTGCAATAGTTTTTGAATAAACTCTTCATCGGCTTGAGTGGCAGCTTGATGTAGCTGATTAAGCCAATCCATCGGCATCTTCATTAACTGCTTTCCATTTAATAGTGCTTCTGTCCGATCGATCGGGTGTGCAATCATTTCCAGATCGTCACGGGTTTCATAGACGTACTCTACACTTAAATAATGACTCATTTTGTCTAATAAAACGGCTTGGGTAACCGGTTTATAAACCAATTCGTTACATCCAGCCTCTTCGATCAAGATTTGGTCTTCTTCCAAAGCGCTGGCTGTGAGGGCTAAAATCGGAATGGCAGCTCGGCCGGTGTTTTGTTCTTGCATCCGAATCAAGCGAGTGGCTTGATACCCATCCATCACTGGCATTCGTAGATCCATCCAGATCAGATCGGGAGACCAACTTCTCCATAAGTCTAAGGCTTGTTCTCCATTTTCGGCTTCGTGCAGCTCAAATCCTAGAAGCTGGAGTTGTTTTAATAACAGTCGCCGATTTTCCCAATGGTCATCAACCACTAAAATCCGGTAGATGGGTTGGTTGGGTGCTAAGGCGATCGCCTGTTTTTCCACTCTCTGCTCTGGAATCTCTTCCGCATGTACTGTTCGTAAGGGCAGTCGGACTCTGACTAAGGTTCCCATTCCCACTTGGGAAGAGATATGAATATCCCCTCCCATCAGTTGAAGCAGTTGTTTACAAATGGTCAAACCTAACCCCGTCCCTTGTCCAGATTTCACCCCGGAGCTGGTTTGCATAAAAGGTTCAAATAATAAGGGTAATTCCTGTGAGTCTATTCCTTCACCCGTATCTTGGATTTCCCAGATATAGTCTTGGATCGGAAGCTGATTACTCTGAGGTGCAGGAAACACTCGAAGTTTCACTTCTCCTTGATGGGTGAATTTTAGGCTATTGGATAATAAATTGATCAAAATTTGCCGCAGTTTTCTCTGATCCGCAATCACCCAATCCGGAACGTTGGGATTAATAGTGGTTGATACCAGAATGCCTTTCTGGTCAGCTTTGAGTTTTAAAATATCCTGCACTTCATCGAATAAACGATGTAAATTGAAGTAGCTTTCTTCGAGACTAATTTTACCGGCTTCAATTTTAGATAGGGACAGGATATCATTAATCAGGTCTAATAAATGCTCTCCACTGCGATTGATAATTTGCAAATATTCCTGGTGTTCAGAATTTGCAAGACATTCTCGCCTCAGAATTTGAGTGAATCCTAAGATTGCATTCAGAGGAGTGCGTAATTCATGACTCATACGAGCAATAAATTGGCTTTTGGTTTGATTGGCAATTTCTGCTGCTTGTTTGGCACTTTGTAGGGCTAGTTGAGTCTGTTTCCGGGCTGTGGCATCCATTCCTACACTGAGTATGCCCGTTATGTCTCCAGATTCATTATAGAGTATGCGATTCGTCCATTCAATCCAAACGCGATCGCCATTTTTGAGTTGATTTTCGTTTTCATAGGTAACATACTGGTCTGTGTTCTCTAAAATATGGTCGATTGTCGAGTGTAAAATATTGCCCTCTGTATCTTGGATCGGCACAATTGTACCTTTAACATTTTGACCTATAATTTCTGCTTCGGTATACCCAAAAAAACGTTGGGCAAATTCATTAAAAAATACAACGTTTCCTTTACAATCAACTTGTAATATGATACTATTAGCCGAATCCACCAATTGGCGATACTTCATTTCACTTTTCCGCAGTGCAAACTCGATTCGTTTGCGCTCTTCTATTTCTTGTTCCAACAAATGATATTGTTGATTGAGGGTATCTTTAGCCAACTGTAGTTCAGTAACATCGGTTTGCACACCGATATAATAGACGAGTTCTTGTTGTTCGTTGAAAATGGGCGATAAGGAGAGGTCATTCCAGAAAACTGTGCCATCTTTGCGGTGATTTTTGAGAGTAATTCGGCAAGCTTTTTTCTCTTTTAGAGCTTTTCTTAAAATCGTTAATGCGGATTGATCCCGATCGTCTCCTTGCAAAATGGTACAAGTTCGACCAAGAATTTCAGCTTTTGTATAACCAGTTAGTTTTTCAAATCCGGAATTGACGTAGATGATCGGATTTCCGGGTTTAGTGGAGTCACTAATAGTAATACCATTGGTGCTGGCGGCGATCGCTCTTTCCAGTAACCCGAGTTTTCTTTCCGTCTCTTTTCGATGAGTAATTTCACGGGAAACCCAAATGGCTGTATCTTTGTTTAAAGGAGAAATTGTGGACATAAACCAATGTTCTTGTCCTTCAATTGGCCAACAATATTCAAGGTTTTCTATGGTTGTTCTGCGATCGATAACATACCGCGTCCAATACTTTTTAAATTCAGCAATTTGAGAGGGAATAATATATTCAGTTTTTTGAGGTAATTTTTGTTTCTGGTGGTACAAACTAATGGGAGAGCGAGTGGGGGCAATTTTAATACAGTCCCCTTCATAGTTAAAGACCATAATCGCTTCCTCCATCGCCCCAAACATTGCTAAAAGCTGATTTTCGGAGTTTTGTAATAACTGCTTAGAGTGTGTTAATTCAGTGACATCATTAATATTAAACAATAAATACTTTTGGCCCCCTAGTTTAATAACTTGGGCTGAGATCAAACCAATTCTTTGTTGATTGTCCTTGTTGTTGAAGACAATTTCAATATTAGACAGCTCTTTTCTTTGTTCAAGTTGCTGAACTAAAGAATCCCAATCTTTAGAGAATAAAAATGACTTTAAGTTAGATATTTTTTCCCCAATCACCTCCGTCCTATCGTAGCCAGTATATGCCATGAAATGTTCATTTATTTCTAATATAATTCCCCGATCGTAGCTCATCAAAAATAGCAAACTTGGACTAGAAAAGAAGATTTTATGAAATCGTTCTTCTGATAAGACCCAACTGGCTTCAAGTTGTTCAATGATATAGTCTTTTTTCTGGAGCGATCGCCATAAAGCGAGGTGTTCTTTGTCTTTTCTGTTGTATTGAATATAACTCTCGACTTTAACGCGCAGTTCGATTAAGCTGAGGGGGCACACCAGATAATCCTTAACTCCAGCTTCAAAAAAGGCAATTCTATCCACGGAAGTACCGGAGGAATTTAGGGCAAAAATAGGTACATTTTTATAACTCGGATCGGTGTGAAGGGACTCACACAGTTCCAGGGCGAGAAAGCTGGGGATACTCACTTCTACAAAGATCAAACTCGGATCTACCGTATCAAGCAAGGGAATCACTTGGGAAGGAACGGTAGCCCATTCGATATGATACCCTTGTTCGAGTAGAAAGGTAGAGAGCCACGCTAAAGATTCCGGTTGGGGATGGGCGATAATGAGTCTAGTCGGTGAAGATGGAAGGGGATGAAGCATATTTGCAAACTCCCAAGAAAACAACAAGACGCTTAAGCCAGATCAGAGTGATTTCTAGGGTGCTTGAATGGACAACCTGCCTGGGCTGAGTCGGATTGATACTTATGATAAATGCAAATCGGGATTTCTTTAAGTGAGTTGGGGAATATCAGTATAAAGATAACTTAATTGCTCCGGAGTGAGTCGATCGGTCGCTACATCTAAGACTAATTTGCCAGCTTGTAGCCCCAAAATCCGATCGCTATAGGTTTGAGCTAAGTCCACTTGATGTAAATTACATAAAACGGTTAATCCTTCTTGCTCGCAGAGCGATCGCAAAATCTGTAAGATACGATGGGAAGTCTGCGGATCGAGACTGGCTACTGGTTCATCAGCTAAAATTAACTGGGCCTTTTGCGTTAAGGCGCGGGCGATCGCCACCCGTTGCTGTTGTCCTCCCGATAGGCGATCGGCTCGTTGAAAGGCTATATCCATGAGCTTAACTCGCTCTAGGGCAGCCATTCCTTCGAGCAATAGCGATCGCGGCAACTGTCCGCTCAAACATTGCCATAGGGATACCTCCCGCAACCGTCCCCCCAAGCAATTTTCTAAAGCACTGCGACGACGGACTAAATTAAACTGTTGGGCAACTAAGGCGATCTGAGCGCGAATGTTTTGTAATTCCTTGGGTGAAGTGTTGGTTAGCTCTTGATTTCCAAACCAGATTCGACCGCGATCGACAGGCATCAGTTGTAGAATAGACCGCATCAAGGTCGTTTTTCCGGCTCCACTCAACCCCAGCACGGCGGTAAACTGGTGAGGAACCAGAGTAAAACTGACCTCATCTAAGGCCATTTGATTTCCAGAATAAATTTTGGTCAGTCCTTCAACTTTGAGCAACTGAGTCCCTCCATCAACACTTTAACCATTAACCATTCAATAATTAATCATTCTTCAACTTGCCAGCCTACTACTGGCTAGAAGAACTTCCTGTAAGTTTGAATGGAGAGGGTTTTGGCTCAAAAGAATAGTACGTTCTTTGACTCTGTTCTTCCTGACGTTTAAGATCCTCATATAGAGTTTGTAGATCGTTATTGCACTCCTCCATATACGCCCTTCGTGCTTGACGGACTTCTTCCACAATGGGGTCACGTTTCATCATTATCCTCCATTAATTCTTCAGGGGTACAAATAACTGAGGGTTCATAACCCCTTTCACGACAGATTTGTTCAATCTTTTTTCGGGTTATGGCATTGGCAATATGTTTGCAATTCCAAGTGAGTAAATAATCTATCCCATTGATCACACTGATCGCAATATGCAGAGAATCGGCTGCTGCTGTTTGGGGAATAGCAGCTTTCTGTAAAAAGAGTTCAGACAGTTGTAGGGCAAGAGGAGAAATTTTTAAAGCAGCTAGGGGTTCGAGTAAGTCTAATCTTTCTTGTGCAGCATTAGAGTCTCCCCTACGAGCTTCTTGAATAACGAGTTCTGAAATATAAATCTCAAATTTAGGACGTTCAGTTATCCACCACTCGCTAGTGATTTGTTGATGCCCAGCAATAATAAGGTCACGACTAGGGCGTGCCGTAAGGTAGCTAATAACTGAGGTTTCAAGGTAAACACTAGGCATAATATTAGTTGGGTGCTAATCACCTATGATATCCCAATATTTCCCTGTATGCAGAATTGGGTAAGGAGATCGCTATCTAGAACTTCGCCCTAAGCAATAGGCAGTAAGAGCTTGCCTATTTTTTGCCTTTATGAGCGTGCATCGTTGTCAATTCAACGCTAAAACTATAGGTTATAAACAACCATGTTTGCCCTTTCCCTATGTCTGAGGAGCCGTTTTTGATTCAGTTAACTTGGCAAGATCCGGAAACGGGCGATCGCCAAGACTGCGTATTTCCCTTACCTATTGCCTTCGGTCGAGACGAGGACGCAATGCCCAAAACCGTGGAGAATAAGATGGTTACCCCCGTCGTCCTCAACCATAAGAAAGTCTCTCGGTTCCATGCCTTAATTACCCTCGAAGGCAAGCAGATCCTATTAACTGACCATAGCGTTAATGGGACTCGATTACATAATCATCTCTTGCAGCAAGGAACCTTACCCCTTCAGAGTCAAGACCAGATCGAAATTGGTCCCTATCCCATCACATTAACATTGGTCAATCAGACCGATCCGCAAGCGACTGAACCGGAAACTGCCCGGCGATCTGCACTGAATTCTCAAACTCCAGTCCCATCAACGCCTTGGTGGTCTCAGTCCTGGATCATTAGTATGGTCGGCGCACTGATGGCAGGTTGTATGGCAGTGGGAACTTGGGCCCTGATGAGTTGGTTGTTAGAGAAGTCTAGACCCTCTAGACCTACGGTAGAAGAAGCGGTAAGTCTGGAATTGCAGAGATGATTCAGTTTAGGTGGCGTTGGATACTGATTAGCCTGTTGGTGTGTTGGTTCACTCTTGTGGCTTACCCCAGTTGGGGACGCTCTCCGTTTAGCCCCATCGAACAACGGGCAACGGTGGAAATGGATGGTAAGGTTTTATTTGAAATTAGGGGGATTGTGGGCTTCCCCGCTTCTGAGAGAGCAGAGCTGATTAATACCAAGCTTGAACAATTGCTGCAAACCCATTTAAAGTACGGTTTACCTCTGCCAAAATACTCGATCGATCGGGATAATGAGCAATCGATTTTAAGTTTTAATGATACTTATTTGTTAACCGTGACTCCTGTGGATGTGCGGGGCGAGCGAACCACAGAATCCCAAGCACGGCGCTATGCGGCTTGGATTTTAAGCGGAATTGAAACAGCTCAGTACGAGCGTACGGCTAAGTACCTGCGAGAAGCGGTATTTGTGATGTTGGGAGTCCTTTTGGTGGCGATCGGCCTTCATGTGGGGGTGAATAAGGGGGTGGAGTTGTCAGAGCATTACCTCAGACTGTTGATCGACTCCAATAGATGTCAGTTTAGGCGCTTGCAAATCCCGGATCAATTGCTGCATCGGTTAATGAAATTAGGCCGGTTGGGGCTTTTGTTGGGATTATGGTATGCAGTGGGCTATTATCTCACGGATCTGTTTCCCTTGTTGCGGCGATCGCGCTATTGGCTCTTCGATCTCGTTTTCCAGAGTTTAACTGACCCAGTTTTTATCCTGAATGAGAATAGTTATTCTCTGCTGGATCTGCTGACATTGATTGCCTTGACGGTGGGGTTATGGTTTGGGGTGCGATCGCTCACTCGGCTCTTGCGCAACCGTGTTCTAGCGTTTACGGATACCGATCGCGCCGTGCAAGATGTGTTAGGGGTGTTGGTGCAATCCCTACTCATGTTTTTAGGCTTACTCATTATTTTACAAATTTGGGGATTGAATGTTAGCTCCCTCACGATTATCGCCAGTGTGTTGGGGGTAGGGATTGGGTTTGGACTGCAAAATATCGCCAATAATTTGATTAGTGGTTTGATTATTACCTTCGAGCGCCATGTACAAGTGGGAGATTTTGTAGAAGTCGCCAACTTAATGGGAACGGTGGAACAGGTAGGCGCTCGTAGTACCCAGATTTTAACCTTGGATCGGGTGTCCATCATTGTGCCCAATTCCCGGTTTTTGGAAACCGAGGTGATTAACTGGAGCCATGGTAACCCCGTGTCGCGGTTGCGCTTACCGGTGGGAGTCTCCTACGATTGTGACCCAGAACAGGTACGCTCTGTCCTGCTGAATACGGCTAAATTACATCCAGAGGTGATGGTTGAACCTCCTCCCCATGTTTTATTTAAGGGGTTTGGGGAGAGTTCTTTGGATTTTGAGTTATTGGTGTGGATAAGGGAACCACGCCAACAGTTTAATCTCAAAAGTGACCTCTATTTTCGCTTAGAGAGAGCGATGCGCTACTATAAGATGGAAATTCCTTATCCTCAACGGGATTTACGTTTGCGAGCGACCCATTTAGACCGAGTTGTAGAGCAGTTGCAAAAAGGCGAAGAAAATCCTCCACCCCAGAATAGTCCCCCCTTAGAGTTAACCGATACAGCATTGGAGTATTTAGTGCAGAGGATGCAAGGAGAAGAAGGAGTAGAAATCAAGGATCGATGGTATCGGGGGAATTTCTATCCGGGTGTGTTTGTAGCTGCTGAAGCGGTAGATTGGTGGATAAGAGAACTGAAGCTGAAACAAGTACAAGCGGTGCAGTTAGGGCAGGTGTTGTGCGATCGCCAAATTATCCATCATGCTTTCCAGGATATCCCTTTCCAGGATAGTTACGAGTTTTACCGCTTTTATAGCAGTTGATATAGCGCTACGTACTGGTAATGGGTAATGGTTGTATGATATCAATACTTTTTCCAAAATTCATCGAGCAGAAGATCGTTAAAATCATCACTTGTTCAACCCATACTTTCATGTAAACCTAAAACTTGTTGTGGCGTGGGAGAGGATTCTGCTTCATTAGAAGTAGAAGTTTGCCTTGACTGAGTTTGCCATTCTAGCATAAACTAGACAAAAACTAACAACATTCTTGGATTCTTGTACAGTGGATATAATATCTTAAGGAATTATAATTGCAAACCAATCTAGGCTCACGAATCATGAGTTTAAGCCAGTCAGAATATAATCAGTCCACTCATTTTTATAATGAGATCATGAATTCCTTCAAAATGGACTTTTCTCTTTATGAGGACTTAACGGATATCTTAAAGCCCAAATCTGTATTAGAACTCGGTTGTGGTATGGGTCGCGTTTTCCCCATATTTATGAAGGAAGCGACAGAGGTCACTGGCATTGATTTAAGTAATGAAATGGTCAATCAAGGCAGGAAACACTATTCAGAAAATAGGAGTGAAAATACTAAAATTGAATTTATTCATGGTGATATCTGTTCATTTTCTATTAACAAAAAATATGATTTTATTGTTTTAGCTTTGTCAGTATTGAAACATTTATGGACAGAAGAACAAAGATTGCAAGCACTACAAAACGCTAAAGATCATTTAAATCCAGATGGGTTTATTGCCATTGATCAAACTGCATTGTTGTATTGCGTGCACTCGACGGATTGGATTGATGCCAGAACCTCACTGGTAGCAGATTGGGTTCCTAACCCAAATGTTCTCGATAATTATCAATGGAAAAAAACGATAGATGGAAATATGGATATTCTTCAATGGAGATATTGTCAGGGAGATAAAACAGACTTTGGAGTTAAGTATACAACTTATCGATATGATATAGATCGATTGCTGGGGCATATTGAAAAGTTGGGGATGAACCATGAACAACTGCTTACCGAATGGGGTGTCAATGGTTTAGGAGATCGAGGTAAACGATTTATTGGTTTAATAACCCATCCAGATAACAAGAATAGTCCCAAAGATGCTCTGAGAGACAAGGTTTTGCAACGGAATGAACAATTATGGTCCGATCATGATCTTTATACTGCTTCCGATAAGATGTAAAAAGACGGCAGCATGATATTTAGAACTTGCTCTAGCTGTCAACGGTAGATCGCGGTATAATCCATCAGGTTTGCCAAGCTCGGCCGTTTCAGAATCGCTATGAATTTTACCAATTTCACCCGGATGAAGGAGAGCCAAGGATGGGCAGGATTAATCGTTGAAGTGTCCTGTTTATCTTGGGTTTGGCTGATTGGGGTATGGACGCTGCTGTGTAATGCCATGGTGTTGCGTCAAGCGACATTTGAGACTCTATTACTCTTTTCGGCGATCGCCCTTATTTTAGCCATTGTCGGTTTTTTCCTCAGTTTTCATACTGTTATTCCTGACTCATTCTCCTTAGCAAAAGACAGGGCAGAACCACCCAAACCGCAGCTTGGAAAAGATTTGGCGCTTCCTTTGGGTATAGCAGTAATCTTAGTCATTATTTATGGAATTACGGATAATTTTGTCCTGTTTTGGAGTCTAGCCACGTTGGGATTAGCCATTTCCTACGGGCAACTGCTCCGCAAATCTCGAGAAAATTTTGTCTTAAAATCACCAACTATTGCCTCCTGGGAATGGCTGCTCGGATTAGGCGCTCTCGCCATTATCGCTACAGCGATCGTCCATCGTACCCATGGGGATGATGCCTTTTATCTGAACCTGATAGTAGCAGCCTTAGATCGTCCCGATCGCCCCCTGATGGTACAAGACACGATGCATGGTGTGCCCAATGTGCCTCTACTGTTACCGGTCTATCGAGTGCATTCAGTCGAACTTTTAGCCGCAGTCATCAGCCAAATTACTGGTATTTCCCATCTCTGGGTTCGTAACTTCTGGCAACCCTTGGCGATCGCTCCCCTAGTTGTTTTTGCCTCTGCTCTCTTTTTCCGGGCGATCGTCCCCCGTCACTGGTTAAGTGTCACCACTGTTACTACTTTTTTATTAGTAATTTTAACCACGGCTGCCGGGTTAGGAAATTTCTCCCTAGCGCGGTTGCAACAGGGAAAACCCCTCTTTGTTGCCATCCTTGTTCCCCTGATTATTGTCTATACTCTCCGGTATTTAACTGCACCTAGTGCTTGGAAATGGATGATTCTCACCTTCGCTAATATTGCTGCCGTTGGTTGTAGTTCTACCGCTCTCTATGCCGCTCCTTTAACTGTACTGCTTGCCACTTGCGGATACTGGACTCCTACAAGTAAAGCCACTTGGAGATCGGTATCGGTTTTAACGACTTGTGCTTATCCGTTGGCGATCGCCCTCCTCTTCATCACCCAAGTCAAAACCTCCTCCCCCAACATGAGCAATCTCAACTTTGAAGCCATTATCAATAACGACTTCGTGCTACACCTAAAACACGGCATGGGAGGATACTTCTTTTGGGTAGCAACTTTAGTCAGTTGGGCAGTTTTAACCGATCTCAACCTGCGCCGATTTCTCCTAGGGGCAATCCTCACCTTTATGCTCCTATTTATGAATCCTTTCTTGCAAGAATTTTGGGCAGTTAACCTCACTGGAGTCCCCACCTTTCGCCGCCTATGGTGGGTGATTCCTCGCCATCTTCTTCTGGGTATTTTACTCAGTTTTCCTCTCATATCCTCTTCCTTTTCTGACTATCAAAAGCAAGCGAAAATCACACTTTACGCCTTCGTCTCCACCGCTCTGATTGTTCTTGCTACCTCCATTTCTCCTAACTCTTACTCTCCCAAAATCGACTTTAACCGCATTCAATACCGCTTTCCTCCCCAACCCAAACTTCCCCAAGAACGGCTCGATCTCATTAACCGCATTCAAGCTAAAGTTCCCCCTGGAAGCTATGTCTTAGCTCCCGCTTCTCCCGTAGGTAAAGAAGTCGCCGGAGATGAATTAGCCCGGTGGATGATTGTGCCTCGAACTCCCCTATATCCCATTGTCGTCACCGAAAGCTATCTAAATGTCACCAATTTTTTCCCTGAATCAGAATCACAGCAGCGCCGTATTTTATCCCAATATATTAGTGGTGTAAATCGTCCCTCCAACGCTCCCCAAGTTTTACAATCTTCTATTCCTCAACTCTCCATAAAAGCAGCCATTGTCCCCCTGAGTAATCCCTGGGAACCCGAAATTAACGCCATTCTCTCCTCATTAGGTTTTCAGGTAACCATCATCGATCATTATGCTCTTTGGATGTTATAACCATGTATACTTTTTGAAAAAAAATGCAATTTGGGTTGAAGAAACATCTTATGGTAATAAGTATAAGATTGATGGTACACTCAAGGGCATCAATGGAATAGAGTTAGAGGTGAGAACGATTTGGATAGTTGAAACCAATTATGATCAAGCTAGATTTGTTACGCTAGTTCCTAGGGGTTGAGATAATCTGGAGGTAAGTTGATGAAGCCAAAATTTCCACTTTTTTCTGAAGTTGTATTGTTACAAGAGATAGAACTGTATAACCTCAAACGAGGTTCAGTGGGTACTGTTGTAGAGCATTATCTGGACAATGAACAACAAGAAATTGGCTATAGTTTAGAAGGTTTTGATGTTCCTTAGAAAACCAGCATCTTTGTGATGTTGGATGTGCCTATGGATGGTTCATAGAAGCAGCCACACAGCGGGGAATGGAAGCAGTGGGAATTGAACCGGAAGAAGCGGTTGCCTTATAGGGAATTGCCGAAGAACACACCATTAAAATTGGCTATTTTCCCGACTGCTTAGAAGACTCAGCACGCTATGATATCATTTCCTTTAATGATTCCCTCAAACATTTGCCTAATTTACCCGCTATTTTCCAACCTTGTTATCATCACCTCAACCCTGGCGGCAAACTGATTATTAACATCCCAAACAGTCAAGGGATCTTCTTCAAAATCGCCGAAAAACTAGCTCAACTCGGATATACTAGCCCCTGGGATAGACTGTGGCAGAAACAATATCCATTTCCCCATCTGATTTATGTCAATCCCCAGAACTTAGAAGACTATGTAACTCCCTATGGGTTTAAACTACTCCAGAGTCAAACTCTAGAAACCATTCAAATCAAGGGACTTTGGCAACGGTTACGCATGGATAAAAGCTCTGGGTGGCTGATGTCCGCTATACTCTATGTAGCGTTGGTTATCATCTACCCTCTTATTCATAAATGCCCCTCTGGTATCCTCCTCCAGATTTATCAAAAAGACTCTTAGATGTTTATTCAAATTGATCCGGATTTTTTAGCCCAAATTGCCACAGATAACGATCGCATCCCCACTCTGTACTATTCTAAAATAGATGTAGTCCGAGCCGTCTTCTGGATGCGACTGAGATTAATCTACTCCATCTTACAAGATCTGCATATTCAACGGGAAACTTGCTTAGATTTTGGTGGCGGTGGGGGCATTTTCTTGCCCACATTAGCCAAGGATTTCGATCGCGTCTTCTTCTTAGATCTCGAAGATCGAGAAGCGCGTCAAGTTATCGATCGCTATAACTTGTCCAATATTGAGATTATAAAGCAAGATGTCAGTCAAGTCAACTTGCCGGCCCAATCCTTCGATGCCATTATTGCAGCGGATGTTCTGGAACACTTCCAAGAGTTATCCATGCCCACAAGTCCGATAAAATCCTGGCTCAAACCCACCGGTGTTTTAATTACCTCCCTACCCACAGAAAACTGGATTTATCAAGGATTACGAACCGTCTTTAATATTGAAAAGCCCCTCGATCATTATCATACCGGATATGAAGTCGAAGCCTATCTCGAGTCTCAAGGATTTCGCCCTGTTCGCCGTCAATTTGCACCTCTCGTATGGAATCTCTTTCCCTTATTTTTAATTACGGTTTGGCAATTGAGAAACTCTTGATTCTAAAATATAGATGTGTCTCGATTCCTCTTGCTGAGAAAGTTTTCGATCCGGTATACTCAAATAGTCATTATCTTATCCAAGTTATTGCTGTGAGCCTTAACCCAACGCCAGCTACATCCATTCCTGTATCCTCTAAAAAGACGTTCTATCCTGCCCCTTTTGCTTCCCTTATGGAAGCACGAAGCAAAAGAAAATTGGCAGATCGCTTCGAGATCGAAAATTTTGGAGTCAATTTAACAGAACTAGCACCGGGTGGGATGTCTGCTCTGCTCCATCATCATACTAAACAAGATGAATTTATATACATTGTTTCGGGAACTCCCACTCTGTTGATTAATGAACAAGAATATCTACTCAATCCTGCAGACTGTATGGGCTTCAAAGCGGGAGATGGTGTTGCTCATCAACTGATTAATCGCACTAAGGAACTCGTCGTTTACTTAGAAATTGGCGATCGCACCCCAGGAGATGAAGTAAACTACCCGAATAACGATCTCAAAGGCACTCAATTAGAAGATGGGGCATGGTCTTTTACCCATCAAGATAGTTGTCCCTATTAACTGTAACCCTATTGTCTATTGCTAGAGTGCCTAGCGCGAAGCGCTATATTTATGAACCCATCTATTATCCTTTATCTCATTACTTGCGTTTTTAGCATTAGTTTAGGACAACTCCTATTTAAACTCGCTGCAAATTTCAGTAATACCCATTCTCCTCAAGGAGTAACACTGATGAGCTATGTCAGTAATCCCTATCTCTGGAGTGCCCTGATTATTTACGGCTCGGCAACCCTATTTTGGATGTGGTTATTACGATTTATTCCTCTCAATCAAGCCTATCCCTTTATGGCATTAGCCTTTGTTATTGTTCCTCTCTTGAGTAGTCTATTTTTAGGGGAAAAAGTTGATGCTCGCTACTTGGTAGGAGTCGCCCTAATTATGTCTGGTTTAATTGTCATAAATTATCAATAAAAGAGGGGAGTTGAATTGAGTTTAAAGCCACAAGTTGCTGTCATTATTCCCTGTTACCGAGTGCGCCAACAGATCGCTTCTGTTTTATCTCAAATTGGCACAGAAGTGGATCGAATTTACCTGGTTGATGATTGTTGCCCAGAAAATACGGGTGAGTTTGTCGAACAAAATAATCAGGATAACCGGATTCAAGTCCTCTATCATCGCCAAAATCAGGGGGTTGGCGGTACAGTGATTACTGGATATAAACAGGCGCTTCTAGACGGAGCGAGCATTTTGATTAAGCTGGATGGGGATGGACAAATGAATCCCCGTTTTATTCCCCAATTGATTGCTTCCCTACTCTCAGGAGAAGCGGATTATACTAAAGGTAATCGCTTTTATCATCCCGAACATCTGCAAGGGATGCCCATGATTCGGGTATTGGGGAATGCGGGTTTATCGTTTTTAACTAAGCTCTCTTCTGGATATTGGGAACTTTTTGATCCAACCAATGGCTATACTGCCATTCATCATACTGTCTTAGAACTTATTCCGCTGCGGAAACTGAGTAAACGATTTTTCTTTGAATCGGATTTACTCTTCCGTCTGAATACCGTGCAAGCGGTGGTGATAGATATTCCCATGCCTTCGCAATATGGAGATGAGCAAAGTAATCTGAAGATTATGAAGATTTTCCTACCCTTTTTATGGGGAAATTGCCATAATTTTATCAAGCGAATTTTCTATAATTATTACTTGAGAAGTTTTTCTATTGCCTCTCTAGAGCTATTACTCGGACTTCCCCTATTACTATTTGGCTTTATCTTCGGTAGTTTCTCTTGGCTGAGAAGCTTTACCACGGGAGAAATAGCAACTTCGGGAACCGTAATGTTAGCAGCTCTCCCGATTATTCTTGGTTTTCAATTGGTGCTATCGTTTATCAATTACGATATTTCGATTACTCCTCGAATTCCCCTGCAACGGAAACTGAGGAAAACCAATACTTGAAGACTATCCCTCTTCTGTCACTCTAAGTCTTGAAACTGGGCTTCGATTGTACTTTTCCCAGAGTGATAGAAGAGGACTATTGCCGAGCGCGAAAGGCTATCATCTTTCTTACTTGAATCTCCGTGTCCTTGCGCCCCTATGTCCCCGCATACCCCAATTTCCACATCTCCTACCCCAGCGATAACCCCCACGATGTCCTTCTCTACTATCATGTCCTCCTTGTCCTCCAGGTTCGTGAGCAGAACTGATAATAATGTTGTATTGTTCTACCGATAAATGTTGAGGTTGGTAGGTTTGAGCCGTTTGACGACTTAAAACAGAGACAAACGAGCGTAAATGATTGCGAGAGCCTCGCACTAAATTACCATACACTTGTTGAATGTTTGGTTTTTGAGTTCGATCGATCTTCTCTTCTAGATCGACAATATCCAGTTCTTCAATCTCTGCCCCAACTTTGAGAGCATCGGCTAAAGAGCGATGACCAGTTTTGAGCAGGGAATCGTATAGTTGTTGTAAGTCTGGATTAGTAAAAACACCTGGGTTGTTATTGGCGATCGGATCGTGGAGTCCGTAACGGTTGAGCAGTCTGAGAACAGCATTCATATGACGAGTCTCGCTTTGGGCGATATTGTCAAAAATGGAGAGTTGCCAACGGGTATATAAAGACAGATAGATATCGTGTGCCAATTTTTCCTCTTCTCGCATATACAGTAATCCTTCTGCTTCTGAGGATTTTAGAGGGTCCGCGGCTAAACGAGGGTTTGAATACATCATTGGCTTCACTTCTGATGGAGTTTATAGGGGATTGAGGCTAGATAGGAGATTGCTACTCTTATATAGCTCAATCGCTATCTAAGAGTATAACTAAATAAAGTGAAGTTGGATAGGGTGAACAAAGAAAATCCAGAGTGCTGCGATCGCCACTTTTACTAAACTAGCGATCAAAGATCGAGATGAATAGGTAGGCATTGCCCCCTGACTCGCTATATTTCCTGACGTAAAGCTGCAACAGCCTCCAAACTTAATCCCGTTGCTTGTGCAATTTCCTCATCATTCAATTGACCCAATAAATTTCGAGCAATGGCACGTTTTCCTTCTTCAATTCCTTCCTGTCGTCCCAAAGCGATCGCCCCCTGTTGGTCATAAATAAACATTTCCCGACGTTCTAACGCTTCTAATTCCTCTGGCATTAAACCCGCTTCATTGGCAATCTCAAAGGCTTGATGCAATTCTGGAATCTCATTGAGGGATTCTGGAATAGACGTAAGCGATCGCGCAAATTTCATAAAGTAAATCCATTTATCTGCTAAAGTTTCAAGCTGATTTAAGTCTTTAGTAAACTTGGGTAATTCCACAAAGACTAACTCCAAATCATTATCAGGGTAGTGCCATCCTTCTGATTTCTCTCGATAAACAAAGTGAGAAATGAGCCGATTGCGTTCGGGAAACATCTCAAAATCAGTAATAGTCAAAGCAATCACCGGTTTGAGCATTCGATATCCTTGCCCTTTTTGCAGTTGAAAGGTATAAGCTTTGGCTGCATTAAATAAAACCCGCTTCCCAAAAGACTGAACATTTAAGACCTGCATTTCAATAATTACGAGAGTTCCATCATTGAGAGTCGCTCTGACATCAAGATAAGTATCTTTCAACCCTTCAAGTTGAGGCGGTAAATTGGGATTGATAATTTCTAGATCTTTGATGGTAGAATGTCCTTCATAGACCAAAGCATTTAGAAAACTGATTAAAATATTTTTGCTTTGAATTGAGCCAAATATTTTCTTAAAAGCATAGTCGGTTTTGGGGTTAATAAATTCCATAGCGATCGTACCTGAGCGTTTTGTCAAGTCCTAAATATAGTCTAGTCGAGTAGGGTCGGCAATGCCGACTCTTTCGATCTAATTTAAGCAACATCACTCAATTTCTCAGTTTTCCTATTCTACGAAGGAAATATCTTAATAGATACAAGAAATAGAGAGGAGTCAGCACTGGCTGATTCCTCTCTATAAAGAAATTATTTCGCTTAGGGATAATGGCGTTCATCGATGAATGCCATCGGAGATTACATTAAGCCAAGTTGAGAAAGGATACCTTGACCGGTCATGAACTCCGTAGCTAAACCGATGATAATCCCTAGCATTGCGAGGCGGCCGTTCCAAGTTTCGGCGAAGGCAGTGAAACCCAGTTTATTGTCTTGCTTTTCCATTTTTCAGAACTCCGGTGAGATTTCAAGTATCTGTAACTAAACTTAACACAAGAAATTGAAGTTGACAACATTTGTTAATGTTGCCTGACAGCATTGCTCGGCAAAAGGCAAGGAGCAGTAGGAGTGCAAAATTTTTCGCCCCTACTTGTCGCTTTTCCCCATCCCCCATTTCCTAGGGCGTAGTGCCATATATCCAATTGCGGATTAACTCATTCACCTGAGTGGGAACTTCATCATGGGGGCAATGCCCTGCTTCGAGGAAATGTTCTGTCAGATCGGGATAATATTGATGGAATTTGGGACTTCTTTCTCTGGCCTTCATCCAGGGATCAGCTTCTCCCCAGAGAACTAAGAGGGGACAGGTGAGTTGCTGCAAGAGATGATCGACTTTTGCGCCAGGAGGAGTTTTGAAGACGGCGGCAAAAACGTCAGGAGCCCCAACATCACAGGAGGGGCGATAAATTTCTTCTACCAGTTGGTCAGTAACGGCAGTTTTATCCAGATAGACCTTGAGGAGGGTTTTACGGATAGTGGCGCGACGACGAGCATATTGAAACAGCCAAAAGTTAATCCCTGGTTGCAGAAATAGCCAGCGCGTTATTTTACCGATAGTGGCTTTGATGGGGTTGGGTGGTGTCTTGGGTTCACTATTAGAAAAAGGGCCAGCACTGTTGATGAGGACTAAACCGACGGCTGACTGGGGATATTGAGCGGCGACACAGAGGGAGGCGTAACCACCAAGGGAATTTCCAGCTAAAATTGCAGGCTGACCTATGACTTGGGTAATAAAGTCATGGAGTTGATCGCGCCAGAGGTCTCCACTATAGGTTAATTTGGGTTTACTCGATCGCCCAAATCCGAGCAAATCAATTGCCCAAACCTGAAAATCTTCCTGAAGTTCAGCAATATTTTTCCGCCAGTGATCGGTAGATGCCCCAAACCCATGAACTAGGAGTAAAGGGGGGCGTTGGGAATGGGGTTGTCCAGCTTGGGTGTAGTAAATGGAGTGGCCGCGCCAATTCCAATATTGGCCGGTTAGATCGGATGGACTGTTTGATGAAACGGTGACTTGCATGGATTGAGTCGGGAAATGATTAAGAAATGTTAATTATTGTAATGTAGCGTTATAGGACTAGGACAGGGTCTATTGCCTTTTGCCTATGACTTGAGACAATAATCTAACGGTTCTCACCCACTCATTCAGTGCGATCGCTCAAAGATTCAGAATTGCGGCTAATGATGTCAGCTAATTTTAATAGATATCGAGTATTATACCCCAATCCGTCAATTAATCTGATGAGGGGTCTGATCTCCTTCCGGATCGGATCAAAATCAGAGAGTATATAGAAATGGTAGATGCACCCTGATGAACTCCTCCAGTTGGGGACAACTGGGGGATTACTTTCTTTAAGCTTTCCCACAAACCAGAGTATCCTAGACAAGGTAAATCCTGATTATCTTGTCTTTAAGATCATGCCCCTGGCTTTAGCGCTCCCTCCTCCCCTTCAAGCTGGAGATCAATTAACGGTTATTGCTCCTAGCGGCCCGTTGCAAGAACGGCAGCGTTTTCAAGCTGGACTGGAGCTATGGAAACAACAGGGATATCAGGTCAAGGTTGATGAGAGAATTTATGACCAATGGGGATATTTAGCCGGAAAAGATGGCGATCGCCGCGCTCAACTCCTTGACGCTCTCCACGATCCTCAGTGTCGCGGTATTCTATGTGTTCGCGGAGGCTATGGAACGACTCGCTTATTAGAACCCTGGATCGAGAATCTCCCTTGGAAGCAGTACCCCAAATGGTTAATTGGATTTTCTGATATTACTGGGTTGTTATGGAGCCAATTTTACCAAGGAGTGGGCGGAGGTATTCATGCGCCTGTACTGACCACCCTCTCCCAGGAACCCTCATGGTCTTTAGAGCGTTTATGGGCTGCTGTTCGTGGAGAACCCTTAGCTGCTCTTCAAGGTAAAGGATGGGGAGGTGATCGCACAGAAGGAATTTTACTGCCGGGTAATTTAACTGTAGCCACCCATCTGCTGGGTACACCTCTACAACCTGATGTTCAGGGAGTGATTTTAGCCTGGGAAGATGTGGGAGAAATGCCCTATCGCATAGATCGGATGCTCACTCAGTGGCGCATGAGCGGACTTTTAAGCCAAGTTCGAGGCATGGCATTAGGTCGGTTTAGTCAATGCGAACCTCCCCAAGGACGACTGAGTTTAACTATAGAAGAGGTTTTAGGCGATCTCCTCTCAGACTTAAGTATTCCGATCGTTTCTGATTTACCCTTTGGGCATGATGGCGAAAATGGAGCCTTACCGGTTGGCGCTTCAGTGTATTTAGATGCAGAAACAGGAAGGCTGGAGTTTATCTAACATCATGTGGGTTGAGCGATCGTTTTCGATCAAGAAAATTAACCTTTAAGCCCAAGCTAAACTGGTTTTGAGGTTTGTGATAAATCCTATATCTGTAAAGCCATGACTCAACTATATCCCTATCCCAAGCAGCAATCTCTACCCACTATGTATGATTTACCCAGCGAAGACCCGGAGGAACCTGGATTGCCTGATGAATTTCACGATTACCAACCAGATTTATTAACTCAAACTTGTCAATCTCCCCGCTATTCTCAGGACAACTATGTTATCGCCAGCGATCTCAACCTTTACTACGATAGTGACCATACCCTATGGTATAAACGCCCCGATTGGTTTGTAGTTTTGGGAGCCAAGCGTAGTCGCAACCAACAAGAGTTACGCCTGAGTTATGTGATCTGGCAAGAAGAAGTCAGTCCGTTTCTGGTCATTGAGTTAGCATCTCCAGGCACTGAAGATGAAGACTTAGGACGCACAGAACGCAAAGAGAAAAAGCCACCGACGAAATGGGAAGTATACGAACAAATTTTACAAATTCCCTATTATGTGATTTACGATCGCTATCAGAATCAGTTGCGGGTCTTTGTCCTTAACTCTGGAAGATACGAAAGGCTAGAATTATCACAAGGAAAAGTCTGGTTAGAACAATTGGGCCTAGGATTAAGGTTATGGCAAGGGGTGTACGAGGGAGTAGAAGGGCGATGGTTACGTTTCTACGATCGAGATGGGGAGTGGATACCGACACCGAGTGAGCAAGCGGAACAAGAACGCCAACGAGCTAACCGAGAACAGCAACGAGCTAACCGAGAACAGCAACGAGCCGAGGAAACAGAGCTAGAGTTGCAAAGATTACGTGATAAACTTCAACAACTCAATATCGATCCTGATTCAGTGTAAAAGATCTGTGACCGTTACTGAGGATAAAAGACGACTGCTCGCTTTAACCAATCTGCCTGTTTAGGATTGACATCGGCTGGGGGATAGGCAATCGCCTCCACCAGAAGCCGCTTCGGATCGATTCCCTGCTGAATTAGTACCTTTCGCACGGCTTCCGCCCGTTGACGACTCAAAGTTTGCCCTTTTTCTTCCTCCTGATTGGGACTAATATGGCCGACAATCTTAATCTGTAATTCTGGATAGCGTTTTAACAGCGTTACCAACGGAATAATTTTGACTCGGATATCTGCCGTCGGCAACTCAGCGGAATTCACAGTGAAATAAATCCGAATCGGAATTTCTGGGGGCTGGACTTGCACCGTATTGGTTACCGCTTTAACTCCAGGAATTTCAGTAAAGGCTTGGGTAATGCGAGTGGCATCGGCGGCTTGAATCACTGTTCCTTTTACCGTAACTTCCCCATTGGCATACTCAGCAGAAATCGAAATGCTATCTAAACGATCCAAACTTGCCTCGACTCTGGTGACTTCCGCCTGAATTTTTTCCGCAGTCGGAGGCGCAGCAATAATTTCGACTTGATTATCCAGGGCTAAATTGGGGGCATTTTCCTGCATCACCTCTTCCACCGTTTGCTGTAAACTCGGATCGGGCAATTGTCCCGTTAACATCACCCCATCCCCTTTTACTTGTGCATCTAACCGATAGGGCGAGAGGGTGGGCGAATTGGCCAAAACTGCGGTCAGTTCGCGACTTAAGCGGGTTTCTCGGACAGAGCGATAGACCAACCAACCGAGAGGCAAAAAGGCGATCGCCACAACTGCCGCAATAACCACCAACCATACCTTGGAAATCCCCCCAGAGCGCAGACGTTCCACTTTTTCCTTAAAGACTAACGTAGCGGGTAAAGCAGGGGCGGGTTGACGTTCTCCAGCCTCACCTTTATCCACAATTAACGCTTCAATTTGCGGACTCAACAGTGCCATTAATTCCTCTGGTGTCTGTTGCTCTGGGGGTTCAGTCGCTGGAGGTAATTGGGCTAGAGCCGATTCGAGCTTTTCAGCCACTAAGGCATCTAACTGACTCTGAATCTTTTGTTCAACCAATCCTTCTAATTGAGTTAAAAGAACAGACTGCAATTTTTGCATATCCGGACTTTCGGGTAGTTTTATCTGTCCAATTAATTCCCCTTGAACTTGCTCCACCCGTTGCACAATGAAGCTCTCTAAAGTGGGCTGTAAACTTTTAACCAGTTCAGAAGAATCGGGAAGGGGTTGGTTTTGCACATACTTCGATAAATGCTCAGATAATTGGCTCTTCACTTGAGCCGCAATTTCGGGTTGCAGATCTTCCACCGAAGGCAACGCGGGCTGTTCCTTGGGAGTCAGCAAAGTGACGAACTCTTCCCGCGACTCTTGAAATCGTTGCGTCATCCAATCAATCAATTGCTGTTGTAATTGGGTTTCTAGGAGTTCCTGTTGCTTTTCTAAATAGGGTTTGAGGGCACGTTTAAGTTGTTTTTGTAACGGCGGCACTAATTGTGGTAAAATTAAATACACGACTTCTTCTGAGTGAGTTTGGATATACTCCATTAAATCGGTTCGTAGGAACTGCTCAAACTTCTGGCTAGTTTTTTTATCCGACTCTTTCCGAGACTCTTCTAGGCGCTCCTCAACTCCTCGCAGCAGTTCATCCAGCAGCCGATCCCAAGTTGCTGGAGAGAGCATCCCCTGATTAGATTTCGGCAGTAGGGGAATCATCGTTTCGGCAATTTCCTGCTTGTTTTCCTTAATGGTGCGCGTTAGGGCTGGATCGAGCCATTGCATTAGGGCAGTCGGCGATCGCATTAAATACCGCCTAACCTCCTCTCCCACTAACGGTACTAAAACCTGCGTTAACTCTTCCAAATCTGGCTGTTGGTTCTGCAAACTCGCCAATTCTTGCTTCAGCTCTTTTAATTTATTGAGTTCTTTTTGAGACTCATTACTTTCCGGAGGAATGAGTAAATTACGCAGTTGTGTTAAAGGATCATCCTCAATCGTTTCTTCCGTTTGTGGTTTCCTCAAATCCTCTGCCATTGCCCTTATCCTTAAATTATTAATCTTCTCTACAGATTCTTTGCGATTCTTTACAATCGCGCCTTAGGTCATTTTTCATCCTTAACACTCATCAGATAAGGTTTCCAGGACTTCTCGTCCCCCTCAATTATGCGATTTTTACACTTTAGTCATACAAAAAGTTCATAAAACGAAATATTTTGTGATTTGAAATACGAAATTCTACGATCGATCTCCCTAACATACTAGCTAAATTCACGGCGGAGCAGACCCAGATCAATTCTTACCTAATTTAAAGAGGCTGTTTTGTATGACAACCGTCCCCTCTACTGAAACGCTCAATAAATTTGAACGCTTTAAAGCTGAAAAAGACGGTTTAGCCGTCAAAGAACAACTCAAACAATTCGCTCAAATGGGCTGGGAATCTATAGATGAAACGGACCGAGACCAACGGCTCAAATGGCTAGGAATCTTCTTCCGGCCTGTTACTCCAGGAAAATTCATGCTTCGGATGCGCATGCCCAACGGTATCCTCACCTCCGAGCAAATGCGGGTGTTAGCGGAAACGACCGAAAACTATGGAGAAGATGGCAATGCTGATATTACCACAAGGCAAAACCTGCAACTGCGGGGCATTCGCCTAGAAGATATTCCTCAAATCTTCGACCGGTTTCAGGAAGTGGGCTTAACTTCCATGCAATCGGGAATGGATAACGTGCGTAATATTACCGGCTCTCCCGTTGCTGGTATTGACAGTGCTGAACTGATTGATACGCGCCCATTAGTGCAGGCGACCCAAGACATGATTACCAACTCCGGTCAAGGGAACCCTGAATTTACTAATTTACCGAGAAAATTCAACATTGCGATCGCCGGCAGCCGAGATAATTCCGTTCACGCAGAAATCAATGACATCGCCTACGTTCCCGCCTACCGAAACGGCATTCTGGGCTTCAACGTTCTCGTCGGTGGCTTCTTCTCCGGCAAACGGTGCGAAGCTGCCATTCCCCTAGACGTTTGGATAGAACCAAGTGAGTGCGTAGCCCTCAGCCGCGCCATTCTCCTCGTCTACCGGGACCACGGTTTACGAGCTAACCGGCAAAAATCCAGACTCATGTGGCTGATTGACGAATGGGGACTCGAACGATTCCGAGCCACCGTTGAACAACAACTCGGTAAACGCCTCCCTGAAGCCGCGCCCAAAGACGAATTTGACTGGGACAAGCGAGACCATATTGGCATTCACAAGCAAAAACAACCTGGCTTCAATTACGCTGGATTGCACATCCCCGTTGGTCGCCTATACCCGCCCGACCTGTTTGAGCTGGCGCGCCTAGGCGAAGTCTACGGCGATGGGGAAATTCGGCTCACCATTGAGCAGAATGCAATTATTGCCAACATTCCTGACTCGCGTCTAGAAGCATTCCTGGCTGAACCCCTCTTGCAGAAATTCAGCATTAATCCTGACTCCCTCTCTCGCGCCCTCGTCTCCTGTACCGGGGCCCAATTCTGCAAATTTGCCCTCATTGAAACCAAAAATCGGGCAAACACGATGATGGCAGAACTCAGTCAGGAATTAACCCTTGAAAAACCGGTTCGCATCCATTGGACCGGATGCCCCAACTCTTGCGGGCAACCCCAAGTGGCCGATATTGGCTTAATGGGAACCAAAACCCGCAAAAATGGGAAAACCGTAGAAGCGGTCGATATCTTCATGGGGGGCAAAGTGGGGAAAGAAGCTCAACTCGGCCAAAAGGTGATAAAAGCCATTCCCTGCGAAGACCTGAAATCTGTGTTACGCAACCTGCTGATTGAGCAGTTTGGGGCCCAACCCAAAGCCGGCTATGTAGCTCCGACCCCAGACATGAACGGTAATGGAGCTACATTACCTCTCATAGAACCTCTGGCTACTCCTGTGGGAACGGTGCAATTAGCCAAAACGGGTAAAACTTTCCCCTGTTATAAAGGCGAGTCAATCTTGGAAGCAGCAGAACGGGAAGGCCTTGACCTAGAGTCGAGTTGCC
>NZ_CEZBFX010000012.1:70104-72703 GCF_982964205.1 Roseofilum sp.
GAGTCAATCTTGGAAGCAGCAGAACGGGAAGGCCTTGACCTAGAGTCGAGTTGCCGTTCCGGAACTTGTGGAACCTGTCAACAGCAGTTGGTTTCTGGAGAAGTTCGCTATCTTCAAGACCCCCAAGCCTTGGGCGAACAGCAGGGAGCCATTCTGACCTGTATCGCTCATCCGGTTGGAGAGATTGTTCTAGATGCTTAAGGACAGATAGAACAAAAAAACTGGGGAGTGCCCCCAGTCCAAATATCTAATCATCTTAATTAAGGAGTATCGCAAAAATGTCTGAACCTAACAATCCCCTCTCTCCTGTAGAGTCCGTACTTCTGAAAAGCTTGAGTTTAATCGGAGTTGTTGTCTTTGCCGGAGTTATGGTAGGTCGCTGGAATCATCTGGTAACCCAAGTGGCTTTAGCCGAAACAGAAGTTGCAGAAGTGGTTACGCCTGAACCTGAAGTGACTGCTACACCTGAAGTAGAAGAGGTCATTGTGGCTAGTGCAAGTACTACGGGAGTTACAACTTCTGTGGTGATGACCGAAACTGTAGAAACGGAAGTTGTTGAAGACGTAGCAGAAACCCTAGAAGTGGAGATGGATGAAGCCACGGTCAGTGCGTTACGCTCAGAGCTTTATGAACAAATTGATAGCAATTGGCAAACTTCGCCGACGTTCTCTGAGAGTTTAGTGTATCAGGTGGAGGTCAACGAAGAAGGAGCGATCGCCAATTACACCCCCCTGAACTCCGTCGCCTCCGACTATCTCACGGAAACTCCCCTCGAAACCCTAGTCCAAGAAGAAGACTCCTCTAGCTCTGCCCCCTTCCTCGTTGTCATGGCTCCTAGTGGTGTTCTTGAAGTTAGTTCCTGGACAGGACAATAGGGACACGGAGACGCGGGGATTTCCTGTGACTCCTGACTTCCTACTGACTTCCTACTCATTACTTATTACCCATTACCTAATCAACCGTCATGCTCAAAGAAATGTGGTCATTCCAGGGCAGATACAAAATTCTGCATATGACCTGGTTCGCCTTCTTCCTCTCCTTCGTTGTTTGGTTTAACCTCGCCCCTCTAGCCACAGCCGTTAAAGAGGATTTCGGTTTAGAAGTCGGTCAAATTCGGACAATTGCTATCTGTAACGTAGCCCTTACCGTTCCTGCCCGGATTATTATTGGGATGCTTCTGGACAAATATGGGCCCAGAATCACCTACTCTGTTCTTTTGGTCTATGCCGCCATTCCCTGTATCGCCTTCGCCAGCGCCCAAAACTTTAGCCAACTGGTGATTAGCCGACTTGCCCTCAGTATCGTCGGTGCAGGATTTGTAATTGGTATTCGCATGGTTGCGGAATGGTTCCCTCCCAAAGAAATTGGTCTAGCTGAAGGTATCTATGGAGGATGGGGAAACTTTGGTTCTGCTGCCTCTGCCTTTACCCTCCCTACTATTGCCGCGATTCTTACCTTTGGAGCCGGTAGCATCATTAACTGGCGGCTTGCCATTGCTGGAACTGGAATTATCGCCGCACTCTACGGTATTCTTTACTTCTTTAACGTCCAAGATACTCCCCCTGGCAAAGTCTATCAAAAGCCCAAAAAAGCAACAGGTCTAGAAGTTACCACGCCAAAAGACTTCTGGTTCCTGATGCTCATGAATATTCCCCTCTCTGGTATTCTTGCTGTTCTCGCTTGGCGCTTAAGTAAAGTCGGATTTCTGAATACTCCGCAACTCTATATGGTTTGGGGGGGGTTACTCTGCCTCTATCTGTTCCAAGCCTATAACTGTTGGGATGTGAACAAAGAACTGATGCTGGGCAAAAAGCGCTATCCGGCTGAAGACCGCTATGAATTTTCCCAAGTTGCCCTCTTAGAACTCACCTATATTGTTAACTTCGGTTCTGAACTTGCGGTTGTTTCCATGCTTCCCGCCTTCTTTGAAGGAACCTTTGGCCTGAGTAAACAAGCTGCCGGGATGATTGCTGCCAGCTATGCCTTCATGAACTTAATGTCCCGTCCTGGCGGTGGCTTAATCTCCGATCGCCTCGGAAGTCGTAAAATGACCATGGCCGTATTAACCGGATGTATGGGTATTGGCTATCTGATGATGGGTCGCGTTACTGGAGGTTGGTTTTTGCCCCTAGCTGTACTCCTCACCATGGCTTGCTCTTTCTTTGTCCAAGCTGGAGAAGGATCTACCTTCGCCATGGTTCCCCTGATTAAACGCCGCATCACCGGACAAATTGCAGGTAATGTTGGAGCCTACGGTAACGTTGGAGCCGTTGCTTACCTCACCCTCTTTAGCTTGCTCCCTTCTGGAGATGTGGGTAACCGAGTCTTCTTTGAAGTTCTAGGCGTTGCATCTCTGATTGTTGCCTTCCTTTGCGGCTTCTTCCTCAAAGAACCCAAAGGCTCATTTGCCGACCACCACGAAGGAGAAATGGAAGCGACTACGGTTGCTCATGTGGACTCTCCCGTAACTGCTGCTGAATAGGGAAGGGGGAAGACACGGGGAAGCGGGGACGCGGAGACGCGGAGACACGGAGAACTGAAGAACTCTCCTATTATTTTCCCCATCCCCCATCTCCCCACTCCCCCTATCCCCCCATCC
>NZ_CEZBFX010000013.1:0-1055 GCF_982964205.1 Roseofilum sp.
TTCCCCCATCTCCCCATCCCCCCATCTCCCCATCCCCCCATCTCCCCATCCCTACCTCTAACAACAATTGGTGTACATAGTTTGCGTCTAATGTTTCCAATTGTTCCACCACATCGCCCACTTGATGATAAACCTTATTTTCAATGACTACTGGAGGGTCTAACTGGGTGGTGGGATCTGTGGTGAGAGGGTCAAACTCTAAACTCAAGTCTTCCGCTAAAGCACGAGTAATTCCCTGGGGACGGGAGCGGGAAATGGCAATGATTAAATCCCGCAGTTGTCGCCCTTGGGGGCATTGGCCGAAAATATGCAGACCATCGCGAATTTGGGCTTCTTTGAGTTCGCACAGATAGCCATCAATGCGGGTGGAGAGTTGCGAGGTTACCTCAGTTAAGTCCTCTGGAGTTAAGCCTAAATCTTGGTCGAGATGTTCTTGACGGATAAGTTCTGTGATTCGAGATTGGATAATGGGTAGTCTGGAAGGGTCTAAACTATCGGCTTCGTAATATTCATCAACTAGGGTTTCGAGTTGTTGCAGGGAGCCGTAGAGTTCGGCGCGAGTCAGGGGCGGGGTAAGATGGTCTAGGATAACGGCTTGCGATCGCCGTTTGGCTTGCGATCCTTCCCCCGGATCGTTGACAATAAACGGGTAAAAGTGTGGCATTGCCCCGAACGCCACTTCCGGATAACAGCACTCAGACAGGGCTAAACTCTTACCGGGTAACCATTCTAAGTTCCCATGTTTGCCCACATGAATGACTGCATCTGCTTCAAAGATCTCTTTAATCCACTGATAAAAGGCTAGATAATGGGGAGTGGGTTCTAAATCAGGTGCATGGTAATTTAAGCTGGGGTCTAGATCGTATCCCCGCGACGGTTGGATACCGACAAACACATTCCCCAAATTTAAACCGGCAATGGTAAACCCGGTACACCCAGATTCTGTAGGGGCGGGTTTACCAATATTTTGCTCTCCCAACCCAGATTTTTGTAAACCCGCCCCCAGATCTCGGTACAAAGTCGGAGGAGTCGGTTGCGTAACCCAACGTTCCGGC
>NZ_CEZBFX010000013.1:1065-72511 GCF_982964205.1 Roseofilum sp.
AGGGCAGGTTCACCAACGCTATTGTCTTCCCACTGAGATTTTCGTGAACCTGCCCCTACAGAATGCCATCGGTTATTAATTCCCTTTTGCACTTCAACCGGTAATTGCTCAAACCTCTGTTGATAATCATCTCTAGACAGAGATAACCCCATTCCCCCATTCCCCCATTCCCCCATTCCACTACCCAACCGGATCTCATTCCCTTCCCAGTCATTCGTCACCCCTGCGGTTAAGCGACTTATGAGATCTTCTGGCGTTTCTGGAATATCCTGTAACTCGTATCCTGCGGTTTTCAGAGCTGCCAGAATTTCCACACAACTGGCGGGAGTATCTAAGCCGACACCATTAGCTAGCCGTCCGTCACGGGTGGGATAATTGGCGAGAATAACAGCAATTTTGCGATCTTGGGCAGGTTTTTGCCGCAGTTTCACCCAATTGGCAGCTAAGTCAGCGACAAAGTTAATCCGGTTGGCAACGGGTTCATATTGCACGACATCGGTTTGCAGTTGCTGATTATAGGTTTGTGCGGCTTTGAAAGAAATGGCGCGGGTGATGATTCTCCCATCTACTTCTGGTAGGGCAATATTCATCGCCACATCTCTGGGTAGGAGTCCTCGGTTGCCGTCTTGCCATTGCTCGACGGTGGAGCTACTGAGGATCGCTTGTAGGGTGGGAACATTGAGGGTGGAGAAAAATGAAGGGGTTGAGTCCTTACTTTGTAGGGAATGGATCGCGAAGCTGGTAGTATTGAGCAGAACTTGGATGGGTTTGTTGTCTGGGGGTTGGAAAAGCTGTAGAATTTCCTCTTGACATTGGCGATCGCGCAAAGAAGAGACAAAAACCGGTACTGGCATTAACTGGCGATCTATCAAAGCATGACATAGCGCCTCTATTGGAGCCGTATTTCCGGCACAATAATGGGCACGATAGAAGAGAATCCCCACGTTTGGCCAATTTTGCCCTAAACCTTGTTCTAGGGGCAACACGCCCACTTTAGGAACAGGTTGAGGTTCAGCAATATTTTCGCCTTCCCACAGAAAGCTTCGTGAACCCATATCTGCGTGGGAAATAAGGGCGGGTTCACCAGTTTTCTGGTTTCCATTCCAAGATCTCGGTGAACCCGCCCCTACGAAATCTCTCCCTACAGAACTGGCTAAAAACAATAATCCATTACGAATATTTTCCACTCCCCCTTCATTCCAATAGCGCCATAATCGATTAACCTGTTCCAAAGACACCGTGGAATGGCTCATTAGCTCCACATCGGGGGAATCATCTCCAGGCATCACCACCAAAGCAATGCCCTGATTTTGGGCTAATTCTTTCACTACTTCCAAACCATAAGACCAATATGCCCTTCCGCCCAACAGACGAACCAGAATCACTTGGGCGTGCTGCAATACTCGTTCGGCATAGTCATCAATCGACAGTTGCTGTACCAAGTGTAAGAGACTGGCGACCCGAATCTGAGGAAACTGGGCAGGAAGATGGGGAACCGTTGCGGCTAAAGTTTGAATATCTGTATCTGCTGCGCTGAGAATAACGATAGGGGCTGAAGTTTGTTCGAGGATAACCACCCCTTCGTCTTGGGGGTTCCATCCTCCGGGAGTTGCGGCGATTCGATGCATCGTGAGTCTAAACCTAATATTACGCTAAAGAGTCAAAACCTAAAAGTTTCCCAACGTTTCAGGGGGGTGGGGATCAAAAACAGAATACGATAAGTAAACCGGAGAATGGCAAGCCCTCTGAGCAAGAGACAGGAGTAGGATTCATTACTTGTGGAGTCCCATATTCCTCTGTTATCTGCCGTATCTTCATGTATCCTGAGAACCCTCCTGTCAAGCAATAGTAATGCTACCTCATCGAATTTTAGATTACAAGACCTTTAAGCAGCTTTATGTCTTGTTACAGGGTAAGGCCGATACTTTGGGAGAGGCTGCGATCTGTATCACTGAGAAGATTTTAGAGCAAACGGAGTCTTCTTGGAATTATGGGCGATCGCAGTTTTTAGTTTTAGTGTCTCCAGCATTGAGGGTGCTGTTAATTGGTACGCCCCTAGGTCAATCCTCCGTGCATGAATTGCCTTACCTTCAAGTTGAGTTGACTTTTGATACTCAACCGATTGCTGTCTTTCTTAAACAATTGGTGCGGGAACTATCTAATCCTTCGTTAGCCACTCAAGCTTTAAAGAAAGTGATTCGCACGCCTCAAGTTAATTCCGCTTATTTACAAGGGGAGTTGATGCTGCAAATTTTAAGCCGCATTGAAGAGTCGGAATCCGGATTCCAAGAGGGTTTTGCCGGTACTTTTATGCATCCAGCCAGGCAAGAGAGACTTTTTTATCAAATTATTGCCCAAATGCAACAGGGGGTTGAGTTACCGACGATTTTATCTACGGCTATGGAGGAATGGCGTAGTTTATTACAAGTCGATCGACTTTTAATTTATCAATTTGATGTCTTTCCCAACACAGAGGAGAGTTCTATTCCTTTCCCTCAAAATTGGGGATACATCACCTATGAAGCCAAGGGGGGGAACTCCATCACTCCAGTTCTTCATTTAACGGAAGAAAAGTCGTGTTTTGCCCATGGATGTCAAGGAAGGGAAAAATATAAGCAAGGATGGATGGCGGTAATTTCAGATGTGGAGATTAGTTATCGAGATTCGCCTTGTTTATTAGATTTATTACGCCATTATCATGTCCGAGCTAAGTTGGTGATTCCTATTTTGGTGCGTAAACAAATTTGGGGATTAATGATTGCCCATCAGTGCCACTATCCTCGACGCTGGTTGGAATGGGAAAAACATACTCTGAAACGCTTGGCTGATTATTTGGCGATCGCGATCGATCGATCCCAAACTCAAAAAGATATCAGTCTAATTAGTGTAGACTCTGAATCCGTTAGTGAAGAGTCTGAGAAATCCTTATCCGATCTACAGTCCGATCTCTTGAAAAGTCAGATTCAAAATCGGATTAAAAGTGAGTTTTTGGCAGCCATCAGTCATGAACTGCGAACCCCTTTAACCTATATTATTGGGATGTCTGCGACGTTGTTGAGATTGGCGTTTTCCCCGGATAGTGATGGACATAAATTAAGCATAGAGAAACAAAGAGTCTATTTGCAAAAAATTCAGGATAGTGGCAGAAATTTATTAGAATCGATTAATAATTTACTGGATTTGTCTCAATTAGAAGCTGGGAAAACAGTTCTCAACATTCGCAAGTTTTCATTAATAAACTTAGCTCGTAACTGCAAGAAGTCACTCAAAAGTTTGGCTGAAGAAAAGGAGATAAATTTGGTCATTAACATCGATGAATTGGAGGGTGAAGATACATTTTTTGCCGATCAGTACAGAGTTCAGCAAATTCTACTCAATTTAATGAACAATGCCCTTAAATTTACGCCAGAAGGAGGAGAAGTTATATTAACAATTTGGCGGGAAGAAGATCGGGCTATTTTCCAAGTCGAAGATACAGGGATTGGGATTAAAAAAAATGCTTTTTCTTTCTTGTTTGAAAAGTTCCAGCAATTGGAAACTGCCTATGAACGTCAATATCCGGGTATGGGATTAGGATTAGCGCTCACTCGCCAATTGGTAGAACTTCATGGAGGACTGATTGAAGTGGATTCAACTTTGGGTGTTGGGTCGATATTTACGGTGAGTTTGCCCTCTCAACCCCAAGGTACAGTGACCTTAAAGTCTTCTGGACATACGCCATTAAATCCCTGGGCAACTACTATCCCTCTAGGACGTTTGGTTTTAATTCAAGACAATGAACAAATGGCTTGGGAAATTTGTGATTTACTCACAGCAGCAGGATATCAAGCGATTTGGTTATTAGATGGCTCAACGGTCACTCAACAAATTGAAGTGTTGCGTCCTTTGGCAATTATTACAGAAACTCAATTGCCCGATATGAGTGTTCAAGAGTTAATTACGATTTTGCGAAATTCGACAACGACCTATAAAATTAAGGTGGTAGCGATCGCCGATTCCTCTGAACAACAAGAGTTATCTCAAGATCCCCTTACCGAACCCGATGTGTATCTGAATAAACCCTTACAACTCGAAGAACTTCTGCAAACCCTTAGCCGAATCCTCATGCCAAAGTAATGCAGCCACTCAATAGATTACCCCTACACGGATTAATTGTCTCTTGCCAAGCGCCAGTCTCCTCACCTCTCCATGACCCTTCGGCGATCGCCGCTATGGCTAAAGCTGCCCTCAATCAAGGAGCCACCGCAGTTCGTATTGATACCCCAGCCCATATCCGAGCAGTCCGAGAACAGACAGATGCGCCGATTATTGGGCTGTGGAAGCGCCAATTCCCCGATTCTGAGGTGTATATTACACCCCAGTTTTCCCAAGCCGTAGAACTGGCGCAAGCGGGTGCAGATTGGATTGCGATAGATGCGACGAACCGACCTCGCCCAGGAAATGAAACGCTACACGCCCTGATTGCTCAAATTCATCAGCAGTTAAATAAACCCGTGTTCGCAGATGTCGATACACTCGAGTCGGCAAACGTTGCTTTTGATGCCGGAGCCGATCTTCTGGCAACGACTCTCTACGGATATACCCCCGAAACCCGTCACCTCACCCCCCCAGGTTACGATCTCTTAGAGCAACTGGTGCAAAACTTCAGTTGTCCCATGGTTTGTGAAGGGGGCATCAGTTCCCCAGAAATGGCACAGAAAGCGCTAGATTTAGGGGCGATCGCCGTCGTAGTGGGGACAGATATTACAGGAATTGATCAGAAGGTTAAATCTTATCAACAAATTTTGTCTACGGCTAAATCCGTGAGATATCCTGAATAAAGTCGTCAATTGACTTGAATAATTATGGCCATTTCTCTAGCGAAAGGACAAAAGGTTTCTCTGGAAAAAGCATCCCCAGGGATTGAAGCGGCTTTTATTGGCTTAGGATGGGATATTAAAGCCACCGATACGGGTGTGGATTTTGACCTCGATGCCTCAGTTTTTCTCTTAGGGGAAAATGAAAAGTTGGTTTCCGACAAACATCTAATCTTTTACAATAACAAAAAAAGTTTAGATGGGGCAGTAGAATATATGGGGGATAACCGCACGGGTGCGGGTGAAGGAGATGATGAAGTTATTATTATTGACTTGCGAAAAATTGCCCCAGAGGTCATGAAATTGGTCTTTACCGTGACCATTTATGAAGCAGAACAACGCAAACAAAATTTTGGCCAGGTGAGTAATGCTTATGTTCGCTTGGTCAATGTGAAGACGAAGGAAGAAGCGATACGCTATGACTTAGATGAAGATTATTCCATTGAAACGGCGATGATTATTACAGAGTTGTATCGCAAAGATGGAGAGTGGCGGATGAATGCCGTAGGTGCGGGCTATGGAGGCGGATTACAAGCTCTTTTAGACCGCTATAGTTAATTAGAAAAGGGCTAGGGGCAGGTTTCAAACCTGCCCTTACTTATTACTTATCGATTTACTTATCGATCAAGACCTTCGCCACAATCAAAAATGGCTGGCTTCTTCACTCCGTGTTCCCTCATCCTCCCATCCCCCATCTTCCCATACCAGGGTGATATGGTGGGTAAAGGATCTCTATTGTCCTTCCCCTATGGTCTGGAAATTCTGTGGTCGTTTAATCAAGCCGCTGGTTTATCATCTTTCCCTGCGGACGCTACTAACGGTTCCCTTCATTCTGCAATTGGGAGTAGTGACAGTCGTGATTACAGGATTATCTTTCCGCAGCGGAAAAGAAGCCGTCGATGTTTTGGTCAAGCAATTGGGACGAGAAACGAGCGATCGCATTGCCCAAGTTTTAGCGATGGAATTGGCTCAACCCCATTCTGTGTATCAAACGATTCAAGGAGCTATTGACACCGATCAAATTGATATCGAAGATTTTGAGCAACTGCAATGCTATTTTCAACGGTTAGTCAAGCAAGATAATGGGGTAGACTATTTACTCTTTGGTCGTCCCACTGGTGAAGTCTTAGCCGTTCAGCAACTAGCCAATGGGGAAACCGTGGTTAAAGTGCGGGAAGGGAGTATTCCAGAGCGAAAAACCTATCGCTTAGATCGGATGTGCGATCGCCAAGAACTTTTAAGCACCCAACCCTATGATGCTCGGCTCAAAAATTGGTATAAAACGGCCGTTGAGAAACGAAAGCCCACTTGGAGTGGGATTTCTATTTCGTCCTACCCCTATCTCAACACAGGGGAATATTTTCTCTATGCTAAACCCGTTACCCCTGTGGCACGATCCACCGGTGAAATTCTAGGCGTATTAGGCGCAGAAATATCATTAACCTATATTAATGAATTACTCAAAAGTTTAAAAGTGAGTCCATCGGGAATCGCATTTATTGTCGATCGATCGGGAGCCGTTGTTTCCTCTTCAACGGACGAACTTCTGTATCAATTTGACCAAGATAAACCCAAAAGAGTGCAGGCAATTCACAGTACGAATCCTCTGATTAAAGACACCAGTCAGTATCTTCTCCATCGATTTGACAATTGGGAAAACCTCTCCAGTCAAAAACAGTTACTTTTTGATCGTCATTCTCAAAATCACTTAGTTCATATTGCCCCATTAACCGATAATCACGGTTTGGATTGGTTAGTGATTGTGGTGATTCCCATATCGGACTTTATGGGCCCCATTTATACCAATCTATCTCATACACTGATCCTCTGTTTAAGCGCATTATTAGTCGCTAGTTTAATCGGCAGTATCACCGCACAGCGTGTAATTAATCCGATTAAGAAACTCAGTGAATCTGCTAAAGCTGTGGCTCAAGGAGAATGGTATAACCGGGTAACTTTGCGGCGATTTGATGAGTTGCGAGAATTGGCCGATTCCTTTAATCGAATGGCCGATCAAATTCAACTGTCATTTTCTGATTTAGAGACCAAAAATCAAGAATTAGAACGGATCGATCGGCTCAAAGATGAATTTTTAGCCAACACATCCTATGAACTCAGAACTCCCTTAAATGGAATGATTGGTTTAGCCGAATCGATCTTAGAGACCGCATCTGTAAAATTATGCGAACACACTCAGTTTAATTTATCTTTGATTGTTTCTAGTGGTCGTAGACTCGTCAATTTAGTCAATAATATTTTAGATTTATCAAGGCTGAACTACGATGAATTGACGCTCAACTGTAAGGCAGTTGAGTTACGAGCGATCGCCGAGGTTACTTTAACCCAATGCTATCCCTTGATTGGGACTAAAAATATTAAAATCAAGAACCAAATCCCCTCCGATATCCCCCTAGTCTGCGCTGATGAAAAACGACTGGAGCAAATTTTTTATGAACTCATTAATAATGCAATCAAGTTTACTGATTTTGGATGTATAGTCTTAATTGCTACTCGCGTTGACGATTATTTAGAGATTACAGTTCAAGATAGTGGTATGGGAATTTCTGAAGATAAAATCGATCGTATCTTCAAGCCTTTTGAACAAGAAAATGAACAGATCGCGCAGATGTATGGTGGTCTAGGATTAGGTTTAGCGTTAACAAAACGTTTAATTGAATTACATGGGGGAGAGTTACACGTTGTCTCTACCCTAGGATTAGGCTCAAGTTTTATTTTCACTTTACCTATTACTGATAACGTAAATTTTAAGGAGTCAAAATCTCAAGAGGAAAGAATATCCGACCTCACTCAGGTTTCCTCAATGGCACAAATCTGGCAACCCACAGATTGTCAGAATGAAAAGCACAAAATTTTGATCGTTGATGACGAACTGACCGATCTTCAATTTTATACGAGCTATCTAAATTCAGGAGATTATGGAATTATTTCAGCTCAAAGTGGCGAAGAGGCTTTAGATCTTTTAGCCCAAGGATTAATCCCAGATTTAATGGTTGTCGATGTTATGATGCCTCGAATGACTGGATACGAAGTTACTCGCCAAGTTCGCCTCACTCAAAGTCCCACAGAGTTACCGATTATTTTGTTAAGTACAAACAATCAAGTGACTGATTTAGTGATGGGCTTAGAGTTGGGGGCAAATGACTATTTGACTAAACCCGTATCTAAGGATGGATTTTTGGCGCGAGTCAAAATGCATTTAAATCTGAAATCTCTAAAGTTGGAAAACTTGCGGTTAGCCACAGAAGTCGAAATTACCAGTCGCCTGCAAAAAATCCTGTTGCCTAACACGGAATCTCTCCCTGTTATTGAAGATTTGGAAATTGCCGGTTTTATGGAAACAGCCGATGAAGTCGGAGGAGATTACTATGATGTTTTCTTACAAGATAAAGGCATCATTGTCAGTATTGGTGATGTGACGGGACATGGACTCGAAAGCGGTGTTTTAGCGATTATGGTACAAACGGCAATTCGGTGTTTGAGTTATAGCCAGTTTGCCGATATAAAGGATTTCTTTACGATTTTAAATCGGACTATTTTAGAGAATATCGAGCGCATGAACTCTGATAAACACTTAACGTTGTCCCTTCTAGAATACAATGAGGGCGTTTTAAGGTTGAGTGGACAACATGAATCGTTAATTATAGTGCGCTCAATGGGTGAAGTAGAATGTATTGATACTCTGGATTTAGGCTTTCCTATTGGGTTAGATCGGAATGTGGGGACGTTCTTTCATCAACTGGAATTAGCTCTAAATCCTGGAGATGTGGCTGTATTGTATACGGATGGAATTACGGAAGCGGAAAATCTCGATAAGGTACATTATGGAATCGATCGCCTCTGTACCATCATTAAGAGCGATCGCCATCAGAGCGCCGATGAGATTAAAACCGCTATTATCGCTGACCTCAAGCACTACATTGGCACACAAAAGATTTATGATGATATCACTCTCATCATCCTCAAACGCAAAGCAATAGCGCTCTCAGAAGGGTAATGGGTTAATTCATTTATATTAAATTTAATACATTAAAACAATGAAAAAAGTAGAAAAAATCCCTGATATCCCCCATAATGCTGCCCTAAGCTATCCTTGGACAGCCCGCTATGCCAAGTTTTTGGCGTTAGTTCTGCTCTATGGCGCAACCGTTCACATAGGCAATATGGCTGGGTTGACAGGGACTCCCTGGTTATCGACTCCCCTACTCTGGCGTGGCATGGATGTGGCTCTGTTAAGTTTTGATATCGTAGCGGCGATCGCCCTCTGGCGAGGTTTAGGCTGGTCAGTGTGGCTCGTATTTTGTGGGATTCTTGTACTACAATTCTTACCGTATACGATCTGGCGATCGCAGTTTATCCTCCAGCCTGAAGATGCCCAAACCTTGAACGGACTATTGGGAACTGAAGCCTTGCTCTTGGGGATACAGCGCTTTGCGCTGTAACGGAGTACAGTATCATTGAGATCAGTCATTGCGAATGGAACGAAGTGGAATGAAGCAATCGCAAAATCCCCCAATCTTGGCGATTGCTTCCCTGCGGTCGCAATGACAACTCACATCTATGATCAACAATGTACCTCATAGCAGCGCGAAGCGCTGTATTTGCCCTGTTGCTGTGGTTGAAGAAATAGAGTTGTCTAAATGCTAAAAGAACTTGACATAGATATTTGGGTTGCTCAACAACCCCTCCGATATCTTGGACTCAGCGTCGGAACGAAAATGACCGTGATTCGATTGGAAAATCGAGAATTAGTCGTGATTTCTCCCATTGAAGTCAGCGATACACTCGTCAGTCAGCTTGGCGAACTGGGAGTAGTTAAACATATGATTGCGCCAAACCTGTATCACCATTTATTTGCAGCTAATTTTAAATCTCTTTATCCCCAAGCGACATTTTGGGCGGCACCTGGTTTAACCTTGAAAAAACCAGAATTGCCTATCGATCGCACTATTGAGGGAGATAGGGGTGAGTTATTCCCTGGGTTAGAGTTTATCTTTTTCAAGGGCTTTAGGATTTTGGGTTTAAACGGAGTTGATGAACTCAATGAATGTGTCTTTTTTCATTCGTCCAGCCGAACTCTAATTTTGACAGATACAGCATTTCACTTTGACGAAAGCTTTCCACTACTGACGCAATTTGTAGCTAGAATCATTGGTGGATATAAACAATTGAGTCCATCTTTACTAGAGCGCATTGCCACAACCGACATAGAAGGAGTTAGATCAGTGGTGAAACAAATTTTACAATGGGACTTTGAGCGAGTCATTATGGCTCATGGCAGTGTTGTTGAGCGAGATGGCAAAGAGAAATTTAAGCAAGGTTATGAGCAATTTTTAAGGGGTTTATAAAATAGGATGAGTTGTCTAACGGCGATCGCGCACAGAAAACACGCTAGTTTCCTTAAAAGTGGTAGAATTTAGTTCGGATCTTGGTCGAATCCAAGGAGGGGCAATGGATATCCCAGACATTGAGTTAGAAGAATTAGAAGCTGAAGTCAGCCATGAGATCGTGCAAGAAATCCGGAATTTTTCATCAGACAATCCTAACGTTCGAGAACAAGCGATAGATAAAGTTTTTTACCGCATGTATCATCAGGGAGATCTACATTACCAAGTCAATTTTGTTATTCCATTTTTTATTAGACAAATTTATAAAGAGACAGATACAGAAGTCCTTTATAGAATTCTTTGTTGTATTGCTTCGATTGCTACATCCCATAATTTATCAGATTGTGATTATATCGATAACTCCGAAGAATACGATTGGAGCTATCTACGATGGGTTAATTCTGTTCGCCAACCCATTTATAAAGCTTTGGATTTTTATATTGGCTTGCTCGAACACGACCTACCAAAGATGAGAATAATTGCTGCCGATATTCTCGCAGCTTGTAAACCCCAATCTACCAAAGTATGCACAAAATTTTACGATCGCCTGAGAGAAGAACCGGAACCGAATATCAGAGCATCACTTCTCTTACTACTAGCGATATTAGATCGAGAAACCCCTCTAGATGGGGCATTCTGCGAAGAAATATTACAATCTGATGACGCAGAAATTGTCAAACTGGCTGTTGCAATTTCACTCATGTATGTGGCTGGAGAAAATCCATCACAGGAACTGTTAGAACAATTCATAGAGCTTGGCGATCGTCCCGATTTATTATTGCAGTTAACTGATTACTATGACGATCGCTATTCAGACGGACATGGATTGTTTGCGAGATTCTTTGAGCGATTGAGCGATCGTGCTTTAGAACAATTAATGCCCATTTTAACCTATCGATGGGCTTTTTTAGAATCTTACGATTTTTGCGATCTATTGTTTGAGATTATCGTTTTTCCAGAAGGTGTAATGAAACCAGGAACAGCAGTCAGCGATCTTACGAAGAGTCAACAATTTCTTTTGCGGGCGATCGCTGATAATAATGAAGCATGGGAATCAGGATTTACTATACACAGTGATCCTCAATCTTCACTTACATACATTGGAATAAAGGAAAAACCACAACGAGATAAGTTAATTCGATTTCTCAGTGGCGAAGCTCTCTAAGACAATCTCAATTTATCCCTATTTTTTTCAGGAGTTGTAAATACTATGGAAGAATTTTTGCAAGCAACTGACGCGATCGACTGGCAAAATCCAGAAGTTATGGACTGCGCTACAAAAATCACGTTGGAATGTACAACCGTATTAGAAAAAGCTCAAGTTTGTTTCGAGTGGGTGCGAGATGAAATCTTTCACAGTGTTGATTATCAAATGAATCCTGTGACTTGTCGTGCGTCTGATGTTCTGAGATACAAAACAGGATATTGCTACGCTAAGAGCCATTTACTCGCTGCGCTTCTTCGAGCCAATCAAATCCCGGCAGGCTTTTGTTATCAACGATTGAGTATTGACGATCGCGGCGCACCCTACAGCTTACATGGTTTCAATGCTATTTACTTGCCAGAAATCGGTTGGTATCGGGTCGATGCTAGAGGGAACAAGGAAGGAGTCAATGCTCAATTTTCTCCTCCCCAGGAATGTTTAGCATTTAAGATTCAGTTACCTGAAGAAGCCGATTTTCAGGTCATTCTCCCCGATCCACTGCCTGTTGTTGTAGAAGCTCTACAGTCATACAGAACCTGGGATTCAATGCTGGAGAATCTTCCCGATCTTTCGATAGGAATGCTTCCTGATTCAGATCAAGAGAATCTTAAGCAGTACCAATCGACTCAATACTCGCTATAACATAGCGCTTGACGTTGCCATGGGAGGAGAGGGAGATAGGAGAATCGCCAAGCTCTCCATCCCTCTATTCTACTAACTGGTCATCTGTTGAATCAAGGTCAACACCGCAGTCCGAGAGAGCTTTTCTTCTCCTGCTTGCAATACGTCTAAGGTTGCATGAGCTAGAGCCAGAGGAATCTTACAAAACTCCAATGCTGGTCCAGGAGGCAAAGCTTCCGTATACTGATTGGCTAACTCTAAATTACGACGGGCATAGGCTTGCATCTGAGAAATGGTCCAATCTTGGGGAAAAAAATCTACTCCACGGTGGAGATCCTCGTGGTGATTGCGGAGAATATTCACGGCTTGCAACCCTCGTCCAAAGGCGATCGCCTCAGTCCGATTCGTCTGCGTGCCATCATACCATGCCCACAGATCCGAAAGCATCAAGCCCACAGCCCCAGCGACACTAAAGGTATAACAGTCTAAATCCCGCTCAGTCAGGACATTCCAGTTACACTCAGCCCAAGAAGCCATCCGGTTCGCCATCGCTGCGGTAGCATCCCAAATGCGGGGAGAAATATCTTGGGGTGCTAAGGTTGCCCACTCATATAATCGCAAACTCACCTCTGGAATCTCGGACTCATACCTGCCCCAATTCAAGCGAGCTTGTGCCAATGTGCCATTATTGACCCCAGACTGTAATCCCCAACTCATCTGACGCAAAATCTGGCTTTTTACCTCATTGTCCAGAGTTGGATGATCCTCAACCTCATCAATGGCACGCATACATAAATAGGCAGAAGCCACTGCTTCTTGTAGATTAGGAGGAAGACGGATAATCGGAATATAAAATGTCCGACTCGTTTCTTCCAAAATCTCTAAGGCACTTTTAAGGGCGCTCATCCATTCAACTCCTCACATTTGCTTGTTACTAGCTTATAATTCATCAAGAGCAGACAAGCAAGTTTTTTAGATCGGTTTTAGGGTAAATGGGGAGAGCAGAGGATCGGGAGTACCGGTTAACTGATGGGCAAACCGGAGGGCGATCGCCAGCAAGCAGTAAGTCACGATTCTTAACTCCTTTCTTCTCTGCTATACAACAATCAAAGTGGAGGAGATTACCCCCACTCGATTGAGTTCTTCTACTATGGATTATACGCTCAGGAATAGGTCGGGAGTTAAGGCACTCACATTGGTTTGTTCCACCACTGCTAGGATTTGATTTCCAAATGAAAGAGTAACATTGGCTCCAGTTTGGGTAATTTGTAACTGTTGGACGGTTAACCCTCCAGCTAACCCAATCCGATCGCCTGTGCCAAAATCAGCGATGCGATCGGTTCCACGACCATTCTGTAGCACAAAGACATCACTCCCGACTCCACTGACGAGACTATCATTACCGATATCTCCATAGAGGAGATCATCGCCAGTACCACCGAGGAGAGTATCGCTGTCTCGACCTCCACGCAGAGTATCGTTACCCACACCGCCATCTAAGTAATCCGCGCCTTGATTGCCCAATAACCGATCGTTACCGGCATCTCCACGTAGACCATCATTACCTAAATTACCGATAAGGATATCGTCATTTTGACCGCCCCGTATTTGATCGTCACCTCGTCCGCCATAGGCCAAGTCGTTACCCGGCCCTCCATTGATGTTGTCATTACCGCTACCGCCAAAGAGTTGGTCATTACCCCCATTTCCTTGCAACAGGTCGTTACCGCGATCGCCACTTACCAGATCGTTCCCATCACCACCGCTGGCAGCATCATCGCCTTGACCGCCAAAAATAACATCATTCCCAGCATCACCACTGACAATATCACGGCCTTGATTACCAATTAATAGATCGTCTCCAACATCTCCATTGACGTTATCATCTCCACCACCAGCAACAACGATATCCGGGCCCCCTCTAGCATTGAACGTCTCATTCTGGTTGTCTCCCAGAAGAAGATCAAACGTATTGATTCCCGTGATAGTTACGCTGGCTAAATTGGGCGAGGGGAAAGGAGGAGGATTATCCAAAGCTGCCACTACAGCAGCAACCTGTTCCGCATTCAGACTAATTTCAACCGTTCCATTCCCAGGAGTCGGGGTTGGCGTTGGGGTGGGAGTCGGCGTTGGGGTGGGAGTCGGCGTAGGAGTCGGCGTTGGCGTTGGTGCAGACGCTCCTAGATTGAGACCAACAATTACAGGGTCGTGATCGGAGTTACGGAAGGGAACTGACCCATCAAAAATGCCAGTATTCCGACCAAAGTCAGTATTGTAGTCAATCGCATCCGGTTCATCTGCATTCACATGCCACTCCGTCGTTCCCGTCACTTGCGGGAGCAAGCTGGAGTTTGCCAAAGCATAGTCTAGGGTTCCCGTTTGTCCGTCGAAGACAAACGAATAGGCATCAGAGCCAATAAACTGTTGCGCTAAATCTGTATATCCTGCATTTTTCAGATTAGTAATCGCATCTTCTTGAGCATAGGCATTGAGATCGCCCAAAATCAAGAAATCACTATCGCCACTATTGGTGGGGTCAGTGTTCAGCCAATTGGCCAGAGCAGTAGCCGCATCAGCACGGGTATCAGACCAGAAGCCTTGACCATCCAATTGGTCAAAATCTGGATTACTGGTATCCGTCAGACCAGAACTGCCCTTAGACTTGAAGTGATTGACAACGGCGGTAAAGCTTTCCCCAGAAGCGGTTTCAGTGAAAGTTTGGGCTAAAGCGGCACGGTTGCGGTTCTGTCCAGAATTGTTCGGGTCGAGGAAAGCGGCTGTATTTAAGATATTGCTACTACCAGAGAGAGAAACTGCACTGGGTTTATAAATGAATCCTACCGCGATCGCATCATCCCCCACAAACTGAGTGCCCGGATTCACCCAATTATAAGTTCCAGCACCAACCGAGTTATTTAACTCATTCACCAGATTTTCGATAGCATTACCACTACTTCCTGCCAGGAAGTCATTTTCCACCTCCACTAACCCAACAATATCAGCATCTAAAGTGCTTAAAGCCGTAACCAGTTTTTCCGTTTGCCGCGTAAACTCTGTGGCATTATCTGCGCCACGAGGGTTATTACCATTAGCAGTGGTGTTGCTGCCTTCATCTACGGTAGTGAAGTAATTGAGAACATTGAAACCAGAAACTTTTAGGCTACCGCCAACAGCATCAGGCGTTACCGGTCGGGCGTTGGTCGATACGAACGTTGGTGCAACCGTGGGGTGAATGCGATAGTTTTCGTCACCAGAACCACCACTGCCTCGACTATAGCTCACAACTCCAGTCAAATTAGTTACGGTATCTCCCATGCGGAAGCCATCAGCAGTGGAGAGACTACCATCAGGAAAGATAATAGGGTCAGGATTCTGGACCGTTTGACCGTCATCAATAACAATATTGCGCCGGGCAATATCTTGCTGATGAGCGGTAAATCCTGCTACATCAGGACTGTTATTTTGGGTGAATTGTTTTAAGCGTCCCCCTTGGGACACTCTCAGCTCTCCGAAGCGATCGAGCTGAAACATTTCCGTTACACTCAAGGTATCGGTAAAGCGGACTAACATCCCTTCGTATGGTTCAAGATCCGGGATCAGTTCGCCATCGCTATTGGTTACCGTTGCGGCAACGGGAAGGGAGATATCCGTCGCGGTAGGCAGAGCATTTCCAGAAGAAACAACCGTAACATTGCTAACGCTAGTTAGCTCCGTGAGACCAAAGAATTCCTCAACTTCTCCAGTCACTTGCACTTTATCGCCCACCTGGACATTAACCGCAGGACTGAAACCATCAAAGACAAAAATTCCTTCTGAGGTGGCGGCATTTCCGTCCGCATCGGCATCTTCTTCTTGGACAAAAAAGCCATTGAGATCCCCATTGGTTCCGACTCCAGTTCCATCTTGGAAGTCGCCAACAACAATACCTTCAATAGTTACGGTATTGCCATCAAGGGCACTAGCAGCGCTGCTTCCCTGGATGTCGTGAATCAGAGTAGTAGAAGGAGTTGGAGTCGGAGATGGTGAGCCACTAACAGTAAAGCTTCCGGAGAAGGTTTGAGCAGCGCTCTGACTGCCCGTCCAGTTGGCAGAATTATTGATAGCGGCGAGTAAGTCAGCCTGAGTCCCGGATGTCGTGCCTACATACCGGGCATTATCGATTTCAGTCAAGGCTACAGCATTCGTGCCGTTAGTGAGTCCTTGAGGTTCTGCGGAGGTATTACTATTGGTGGCATCAGCTTGCCATACTCCTGCCCCTTCGTTGTTCAGAGCGGCGATAAAGGTAGATGCTCCCTGATAGGCGAGGATCTGATCTCCATCAGCGCTTAGTGCAGGTGTGGTTCCAGAGACTGTCCCAGAAGATGCTGTGGTTCCAGTAATGGTTACCACTGTTCCGGCAGTGATGCCGCCAGCGGGGGGAGTCCAGGTAATCGTGTTTTCATTAGCACGAAAAGTATTGCTCGCTTGCCAACCGTTATCGGTGAAGAGGATAGATTCGCTGTCAGCAATATCGACGAGAGCAACGAAGGCGAAGTTGTCTGGGTTATCGGCGTTGTATTGGACAAATGCGATGTCCCCTGGATTGAGTGCCATTGTTTTTTTGCTGTGCTTAGTTTGCTGTGATTGAGTAGATGGGTAAACGAATAGGGATCGCACTCTGGAGAAGTTCCGAAGGCGATTAATCCCAGCTTGACTTCTTAATTGTTTTTCTCTTAACTTGCGTCAGTACCCAAGACTAGGAGGAAGCCACACAGCTTTTTACAGTACGGTGCGATCGTTTATATTTCATAAAGCTCTGGTCAAGTGTTGCTGAAGACGAGATAAACTTTAGGTAAAGAATATCCCTTTTCTGTCACTTTACTTTTAACTTGAGGGGCTATATGGCGCTTTGCGCTTTGCGCTAGGGAATGGGGAATAGGGAATAGTACGATTCGTTCGCTAGAAACTAGACTAACTCGTTAGTTTAGGGGATTAGTGGCAAGGTTAACTACCTATGGGTTGATTGAAGATCGCTATCAACCCAGAAAAAATAGCAGAACCTTGACAGCTCAATCATCATGTAGATGCGATCCTTTATCAAGTCCTACCCTTTCTTGGAGTACAAGGATTTCTTGCTGCTGTAGAGGTGGTAACTCTCTGGTAGTGAGCGAGGAAAAAAGGCGGTATCTAATAGCCCGATTTGAAAACCCGTTGAGCAGGAGCTGATGGATAACTCCCATGAAGATGTGTCGGAAGCGTCGTCAATTCCAACCAGCCAAAGGGCTGATAGGCTGGAAACAAAAAGTTAACGGAAAGGGGTAAATAGATTTATTCCGCTATTTACAAGAAGACTAATCTTTCCCGGCGTACAGGATCATCCTAAAAGTTCAACTGATGGTGATTGGGAACGAAGTAACCCGCATCGGTTCTGTATAAAACAGTAGGAAAGCATCCGTAAGCCGATGGGGGAAAGGGTGTCTCTAGAAGCCAATGCCTTGAGTCATATCAAGGATATGCCCACAAGAGACGGATAATCAAGAAGTCTGGGGAGTCAGTAGCGATATTATGCTATGAACCCACTCATAAGTGAGGTATGGATGTAGTCGCCAAAACCGACCAGACAAGGAAAATCCAGAGTTTCTGCTGATGACAACAGCTTGATTATTCAGGAGCCGTGTGCGACTTTCATCGCACGCACGGTTTTGGAGCAGAGGGCAAGAAGGCGACTTCTTGCCCTCTGCTGTAACGGGAATAGAGAGATGTGGGGAGGTGGAGAATAGAATAAGTCTACTTTAAAGGTCTCCCTATCCCCCTATCTCCCCATCCCTAAAGGGCAGCAACTTGGATTTCAACAGTTGCGGTTACTTCAGGGTGCAGTTTAATTTCGGCACTATAGAATCCGAGTCTGCTGATTTCCGGTAGGGTAATGCCACGACGGTCTACTTCTTGGGCAGTCGTTTCCAGGATAACTTCAGCGACTTCTCGGTCAGTAACTGTTCCAAAAATAGCTTCTCCTTCGCCGACTTGTTTGCGAATAGTGAAGCGACCGATGGTTTCCAGGGCAGTTTTTCGGGCTTCAGCCTGACGTTTTTCTTCGAGTAGCCGTTGACGTTCTTTTTCTTTACGAATTTCGACTTGTTTGAGGATACCTGGGGTGGCACGCAGGGCTATACCGTGGGGAATGAGATAGTTACGGGCATAACCACGGGCAACATCTACCACATCCCCGGATTTGCCGAGTTTGCTTACATCTTTGTTTAATACAATTTGTACTCTTTTGCTCATGATGAGTTGGCTGTTCTCTAGTGAGTTAAGTTGGATCAAAGTCTTTCATTATATCCGACTTTGGGGGCGATCGCAATTCCTGTACTGATCCTTGATTGTTCAAAGCTCTAAAACAGGTCTTTTTTACCGCGAATGCGACTAAAGGTTTGCACGGGATCGGTGCTGTCAGCAGCCGCTTGTAAACTGGGTTTATCCCAACGCAGGAAGGGGTTGGTGAGTTTTTCCAGACCCAAGAAGGAGGGGACGGTGGGTTGGTTGTTTTGTCTGGCTTCCTTGACGCTGGCAAATCTCTCTTGTAATTTGGGGTTATCTCCATCTACCGTTAGGGCAAATTTGAGGTTGCTGAGGGTGTATTCGTGGGCGCACCAAATTTGGGTATTATCGGGAAGATTTCTTAATTTACTCAGAGAATTAACCATCTGGGCTGGGGTTCCCTCGAAGAGGCGACCACATCCACCGGCAAATAGGGTGTCTCCACAGAACAGATTTCCGGGTTCACGGGTATCTTTTGGAGAGAAGTAGTAGGCAATATGCGCTTTGGTATGACCGGGGACAAAGAAGATTTGTGCCTCTTGGCCTAAAATGGTGAGGCGATCGCCGTCTTCAAGAAAAAAGTGTTGTCCTGGAATTCTCCCCCGGTCTACAGCCCCCCCATAAACTTGCAGTTGGGGAAATCTCTCCATTAACTGTTGATTGCCTCCTATATGATCGCTATGATGATGGGTGTTAAGGATGGCGATTAGGTCTGCACCGAGCGGCGCTAGGCACTCTAAGACGGGCTGCGGTTGGGCGGGATCGACGACAGCAGCTTGGTTGAGGTGGCGATCGTGTAAAACAAAGATATAGTTATCGGAAAGAGCAGGAAGTCGGTAAACTTGCATAGGATCTTGAGGGTATACTTAAATGAACTTCAGAATTTTCCTCTTCTCTCCTATTGTAAGGGTAAGATGTGAGGTAAAGTTTTGATCCCCTAGAAAAGCCATCAAGATGACCCTTCCCCATGAGTAGCCTAAAACGTTATCACGCGATCGCCAACTAGACAAACCCTTTATGTCCCGTTCTCCATCTAACCAACCGAACTTGGTCGCCCATCAAGTGGTTAAAGGCATTCTTGAGAGAGGTCAACTGACACCGAAAGAATACTTGATTATCAGTTCTGCCCTGATCTCGAATATGAAACTGAATCAGGAGATGAAACAGGAGATTAACCGGATATTGGATGCTCTACAAACTGGACGGTTGAAATTAGTGGATTCTTGAGAGATAGAAAAAATGATACCAAAGATAGCTGTATTGATTCCGATCTATTGGGGCGATCGCCTGTGATGGAGACTACATCTAATGCCTTAAAAATTTCTATACTCGTCAGCGATCTTTCGCAAGCAGGTGCCGGTCGTTGGGGAGGAGCTGTCCGCACCTTTTTATTGGCCCAAGCATTAACTGAATTGGGGCATAACGTAGAAATTCTGGGCTTTAGTTTCGGTGAACCGCCAAATACCTCTGAGTCCAAGTATCCCATCGTTTGTGTACCTGGTGTCAACTATCCAGGTTTTTTCCGCTCTGCCCAAACCTTACTCAAAGCCATTCAAGGAGATATTCTGTATGCCCTAAGACCAAAACCTACCAGTTTTGGTTTAGCCTTACTCAAAAGAATGCAACGTCGTTGCTCCGTAATTGTAGATATTGATGATTGGGAATTAAGTTGGCACGGGGGAGACCAATGGCGCTATCCTCCCAGCTTAAAACAGTTTGGCCGCGATATTCTCAAGCCACAGGGAGCGCTGAGAATGCCCGATCATCCCCTCTATCTAAAATGGATGGAAAATCAAGTTTCTCTAGCTGATGCAGTAACGGTTCATACCCGATTTTTGCAGGAGCGTTTTGGTGGAGTTTATGTCCCCAATGGTAAAGATACAACCTTGTTTAATCCCCAGAATTATAATCCCGAAGTTTCCAGAGAGCGCTACGGACTTTCAGACTATCGAGTGCTAATGTTTCCCGGAGCGCCAAGACCCTACAAAGGCATTGAAGATGTTTTACTGGCTTTAGATAAACTCGATCAACCGGATTTGAGAGTCGTTATTATTGGAGGTAGTCCTTATGATAATTACGATCGCTATTTGCAAGAGAAATGGGGACGGTGGATTATTCAGATTCCCAAACTGCCTTATGAGAAAATGCCAGAGGTGGTGTCTGCGGCCCATGTAGTAGTCGTTCCCCAACGGAATACACCGGCAGCCTTAGCCCAATTCCCGCTAAAATTGACCGATGCGATGGCTATGTCCAAGCCAGTTTTAGCGTCTAATGTGGGGGATTTACCAGAGATTTTAGGAGGAACTGGTTATTTAGTCGATCCAGAGTCTCCCGATCAAATTGCCGATCGGATTGAGTCTATTTTCAAGGATCTAGATTTAGCCAATGAACAAGGCCAAAAAAGCCGCAAAAGATGTATGGAAAACTATAATATTGAAGCCATGTCAAAAGAATTAAAAACTCTTATTGACAATCTTCGTAAACATAAAACTATATAACATTGAGATCAGGTCAAGAGGTACAGTATGTCATCTAGAGAATTTCTATTTAAGTATTTAAAAAAATATCCCATCCCCTTAATTAGCAACATTATCCTAGGATTCTCTGGAGCCATTTTTAATGGGGTCAATACTGCCCTGATTATTCCAGTTGTTCTTCAGATTGTGGGACAAGAAGTTGAACTAAAAGGTGCGCCTCCTGCGCTAAAATTTATCTTTGCACCCTTTCAAGGTATTCCTGAACCGTACCGACTAGGAGTAATGTTAGCCGCTATTGTATTGACGATTATATTGAAGGAAGGGGTAAATTATTTGCGTGCTATTGTGGCAGCCGCATTCAAGCGAAGAATGACCAATTGTATGAAGATTGATATTATGTCAACTCTTCTAGAAACAGATATTGATTTTTATAGTAAGAATAAGTTGGGTGATATCACGAAACGTTTAGGGGGAGATACAACACAAACAACAACCGCAATTAATTCATATGTGGATTTGACCATCTACCTAATCACCTCGTTTTTTTTCTTGTCTTTCCTCGTTTCTTTGTCCTGGCAATTGACCGTTATTTCAACTCTAATGATCGTTATGGTTGCCGTGGTTAACCAAGGTGTGGTCAAACGTTCTAAGCAGTTGGGAAAAGAAGTATCAAATCAGCAAAGGATGTACTCGATTAAGGTGTTGGAAGTTTTAGGTGGAATTCGATTAGTTAAGTCAGTTGGAAATGAGCAGCAAGAGTTTGGTTTAATTAAGAGGATGATGCTTAAGCTGGAGAAATTTAACTTCTTAGCGCAAAGTAATAGTGCCCTAATTAAGCCCTTAAGCGAAATTACGAATATATTTACAGTGATTTCTATTTTACTGGTCGGCCGTGCGTTTTTCTCCAGTCAATTGGAAAATTTGTCAGCGATTTTACTCACATATTTGTTTGTTTTATTTCGGATGATGCCGGTGGTCAATTCGATCAATGGTGTCCGAAATACTTTGGCTAAAGCGTCAGCGAGTGTGGATTTTGCCTATGATATCTGGCGGCGTGATAATAAGCCGATTATGACTCAAGGAATTGTTCCGTTTAATGGGTTTCAGGATAAGATTCATTTCAAAGAGATATCATTTGCTTATCCCGGTCATAATCATTTGGTCATTAAGAAAGCTGATTTAGTCTTGCCTAGAGGGAAGAGTTTGGCGTTGGTGGGTTCGTCAGGAGCAGGAAAATCAACATTTGCAGATTTGTTGCCCAGATTTTACGATCCGACGGAAGGTTCTATTTTGATCGATGGCCGTGATATTCGTGAGTTTGAGCTGCGTAGTTTGCGAAAATCTATGGGGATTGTTAGTCAAACAACGTTTCTGTTTAATGATACAGTGAGAAATAATATTATTTATGCTCGTCCAGATGCTACGGAGGATGAGATGGTAACGGCGGCGAAACAGGCGAATGCTTATGATTTTATTATGCAATTGCCAAAACAATGGGAAACGGAGGTGGGCGATCGCGGTGTGATGCTTTCTGGAGGACAACGCCAACGGTTGGCGATCGCCAGAGCGCTGCTACAAGATCCGGATATCTTGATCCTAGATGAAGCAACGAGTGCGCTCGATACAGTGTCTGAGCGTATTGTCCAAGAGGCGATCGATCATCTGAGTCGCGATCGGACTACATTAGTCATTGCTCACCGTCTCTCCACCATTCAGAACGCCGATCAAATTGCTGTTTTAGATAAAGGTCAAGTGATGGAAGTCGGGACTCATCAGGAATTATTAGAAAAAAAAGGATTATATCATCGTCTGCATTCAATGCAATTTTCAGAAACAGAAGCATCAGAAACTACTGGACAGAAAAGGATTGACTATCAAACCCTATCAAAAGCATCTTACGAAGCTAGAACTCAACTCAATTCGATGATTGGTTCTTTACGATTATTAGCCGATGAGATTGTCGATACTCCAGAAGAACAATTAGAATTGACCGAAGAAGCCTATCGTTCAGCCATCAACTTACTCAGAACCTTTGAAGTATTTGAAAATAAGCTACGTTAAATTAAAACGGCACAACAAGAACACAACAAATTATGACCTTGATTTAAAGGCTAAACAACAGACTCCAACAAACTAATGTACTGTTGTGCTGCATCCGTCCAAGTCCAAAGAGATAGTTTTTCTTGTATTTTTTCTCGATTCAACTTACTCTTAGGATGATGAACAAATTTTTCTATACACGCAGCTAAAGCTTCTGCATCTCCTCGAGGGAAAAACTCAACTTGATCAAAACACTGATACAGTTTAACTTGCTCTTGAAATACCTCTAAATCTGAAGCAATAACCGGTAAACCTCTTGAAATTGCTTCCGAGAGAGCCAGACCAAAACCCTCATATTGTGACGGTATAATCACACAAGAGCAATGCTGATACCAATATTCTACCTGTTCATATTCTCCATAACCCAAACCGTTAAAATACTGCTCAATTAAATCTCTATTGTCTGAATAGACTTGATGGCATTGATTTAAATAATTAGAATATTCTTGAGTACTACTTTGCTGGGACAGGCTTAAACGCCCATTGACTAAAGCATCTGTTTCCTTACCGGTAAGTACAACCTGGAACTGAAGTTTTTTCTGAGCAACTTTTATCCCGCTTCTCAGTAACGTTAAGTGATCCTTATAAATTCCAAATGAAGAAGGAAAGTAAAATGTAATTCGATCGCTAGAGTTAACAGTTGTCTCTCTATCACTTTCCATCTTACGAATGGCAACCCCAGCATTAGGAATGGGTTTAATTTTGGATGAAAAACCAGGAAAAGTTGATATTATATCAGTCTTTGTCTTTTCAGAAACCGTAAAAACAAGATCGGATTTTTTCAGCCATGCTAACAAACTTTGATCGTACTCTCTCACATAATCTTCTGGATAGGTCATGGGGGCAAACCGCCAAAATACATCATGAGCGATCATTCCCAAAGGGATTTTGAGGTTAGGTGGCGTTAATCGATTGGTTAAAACATATAAACAATGGGTCGCTTGATACTTTTCAATTAATCCATTGAGTGCATTATGCTTGGACTGCTTGTTTCTAACTTTCTTTATTTTTTTCTCCAGTTGTTTGATTTTAAATATCTTTGATCCTGAAATTAAAATTCTTAAAAAAGATAAAAGTATATTCTTTGGCGGGACAAAAGATTCGTAAACTATGATCTCAGAAGAGGGTAGTATTTTTTGAAAATAATGAATATCTTTTTTAGGTAAAACTATAATAACTTTTTCTATTTTCTTAGAAAATTCTTCAATAAGAGAGATAATTACTCGCTCGACACCACCCGATCGATAATATTCAATGGGGATAATTAGTTTCATCTTAGTTGAGTGAGCCATATCTACAAAAAAATCCAATATTAAACTTAATTATACTGATTTTTTAACCAAATAGGTGCAACTTTTCCCCAGGTCTCTTCTTGAGCTAACTGCTGAAACTGTTCGCGAATTAACTGCAATTTTTCCGGGTCTTCCCGCATTAACTCAATTACTTTATAGGCTACTGCTTCTTGCGTTTCCTGAGATTCTGGATCTCCAGAAACCTTTATACCATAAGATTTTTCACCTAAAGCGGCTAAATCAGTCATGACTGGAATACAACCAACCATTGCTGATTCACGCACAGAAATACAATCAATTTCTGGATAGGTACAACCATAATAATGAATCAATGATTTTGCTTTTTCCTCTAGAATCTTATCTTGAGAAACACGACCGCGATCAAACACACCAGGCTGATTCATCAGATCGATCATTTTTTTTCTCCACTCAGAGTGTTTCGGGTGATTATCTCGCTTTGTAAACCCATAGAATAAGTGAAGTTCTGCTTCAGGAATTTCTTGTTTAATAATCGGCCACCCGTAAGTTAGCATATACTCTAATCCTCGATAGTAGCGCGAGCCATAGATTAATTTGTAGGGGGTTTTAGGTGTATTGTATAATGGGCTAATATCTTCACTCACTCCATTGTTGATGACGACAAATTTATCATCATTAAACTGGGGCAATAGTTGGCGTTGATAATGACTCTTAGAAAATATTTTATCAAAAGGTTCTAATCGTTCTGTTGTAAAGGCTTTAGCCGGGCCTAGAGTATCATGCCAATCTAACCAAAGGTTCTTGGCATTAATGGGATGCTGGAGTAAGGTAGAATGTCTCCAAATAATCACGGTATCAAAGCGATCGCACCAATTGAATTTATAATAGTTGACATATTCTACTCCATCATAAAGTCCCTCTTGATCGCCACAATTGCTATACACCGTGACTTGATATCCTAACTTCACCCATTCTCTGGCCAGATAAATAACAGCCGCATGAGAACCACTTGCACCAGTTTTCAAGCTATTTGGAGTTAATCCTTCATGGTGGTTCCCGGTATAATAAACGATTGAATGAGGAGACCATGTTTTAGCCATTATCTTCTTATAAAGAGTCTGAAGATTAGGGAGTCTTTGCTTAACCCATGCTTTGATTTTTTTCATTGGCCGTACTTTATGTCATGGAGATAGTGAAGATTTCTTTATTTTCTGTCTCTAGTCTAAACAGGTGGTCTATGATGAGCATGGATAATTAAGGGATGATCGAAACAGTCAATCACTTCGGAGAGTCTAACCAAAACTGGGTAATATTACAACTATATCATAACGGATGTATTCAAGTATGGGTTTCATGAACATCTATCAAAAAACGCTTGGGAAGGTAAAGTCACAAATAAAACTTATAAACCAGGGCTTAAAATCTAAACTATGGCCAGATAAGTCTATTGTATACTATACGGGAGATACTGATTATCAATGGTCTCCAGAAAGTCTAAAAACGGGATTAGGAGGTGCAGATGCCCGCATTGTCTATTTATCTCGTGAATGGATTAAATTAGGTTATTCTGTTACTGTCTATAATAATTGTGGATCTCAACAAGGATTGTATGATGGAGTCCAGTATTATCACCACACCCAATTTAATCCTTGCGATTCTTTTGATACGTTAATTATGTGGCAGTTTGCCTGGCGAATTAAATTCCCGATCAAAGCAAAACGGGTTTGGCTCGATTTAGGTTCTGTTCTATTGCCAGAAGAAGTGACCTATGAAAAACTAAAAGGCTATGATAAGGTATTCTGTAAAAATTTCTTCCATCGATCCTTATTACCAGAAATTCCAGATCGCCAAATTGCGATTATCCCCAATGGATTCGATCCCTCCTTCCTTAAATTTTGTGGACAAATCAAAGATCCCGATAAAATTATCTACGCATCTAATTATATCCGAGGTCTAGAAAGAATGTTAGAATTTGGCTGGCCCTTGATTCACCAAGAAATTCCTGAAGCCAAACTTCATATTTACTACGGTTGGCCGAGACAAATTAAAGAAGATTGGAAACAGAAAATGGAAACATTGATGCAACAACCGAGCGTAATTGAACATGGAAAGGTAGGTCGCGAACAGCTTATGGCCGAGAAAGCTACTTCTAATATTAATTATTATGGATGTACCTTTGAAGAGCTTGATTGTAATACAGTGCGAGAATCTGCCCTAGTGGGTGCTGTCCCTGTAACTACCGATTATGCCGGACTGAAAGATAAAGAATATTGTGTTAAAGTACCAGGGAATCCTTACACGAAAGAAACCCAAGAAGCAGTAGCTTGGAAAATTATAGAGCTGATGCGAAATCCTTCAGAACTGCAAGAGATCCGCGAACGGTTTTCCAATCTCGTTAAAAATGAGACTTGGGAACAGGTGGCCCAACTCTGGTTAAATGAACAATAGAAATTTAGAGATAAAACCATGACCCTACCTAACTTTTTATTGATTGGCGCAGCTAAATCAGGAACATCTTCTTTATATTACTACCTTAAGCAGCATCCACAAGTCTATATGCCAGCGTCTAGAGATCAAAAAGAACCTGATTTTTTTACTCTAGAAGGAGAAGATATTAATCGTATTGGTCCCAATGGCACTCATGCGATGACGAATGCTATTACTGATTTGGAAAGCTATCAGGAGTTGTTTGCAGGGGTAACCCATGAGAAAGCGATAGGAGAAGCATCTACGTCATATATTTACAGTGAAAAAGCAGCTCAAAGAATTCATCATTATATTCCTGATGCCAAGTTAATTGCAATTCTCCGACAGCCAGCAGAACGGGCGTTTTCACATTTTTTATTTTCTTTGAGTAATGGAAGAGAACCGGTTCCAGATTTTGCTAAAACTCTGAAAGAAGAAGAGGATAGGATTGCCAAAAATTGGAGCTTTCAATGGCATCATAAACGCCGGGGATTTTACTATGTTCAGTTAAAGCAGTACTTCGATATTTTCGATGCGAAGCAGATTCGAGTGTATCTCTATGACGATTTGATTGAAGATCCAACTGGACTGATGAAAGAGGTTTTTCAATTTTTAGAAGTAGAGGATAACTTTTTTCCTAATGTGAGCAAGAAACATAACCCTACTCGTGTTCCCAAAAATCAGACAGTGAATACTCTGCTGAATAGACCTAATCCTGTTAAAACAGTGGTGAAAACTTTATTACCGATGAAGTTTCGTAAAAGCATTGCTGATAGGCTGAAACAGCAAAATTTAGGGAAGCCTAAATTATCTCCCAAGCTACGCAAGGAACTGACAGAAGAGTATCGGGAGGATATTCTGAAGCTTCAAGAGTTGATTGGACGAGATTTATCGAAGTGGTTGGAGGGTTGAGGAGTTAGCGAACATGAGCAATTATGATAACTTACCTCCCATCTATTTTTACCTTCCTCAAGCAGACTGGCTAGAAGATATGCCAAATAATGCTAAGAGTTATTGGGAAGAGTTTGGTCGTGGAATTTACTGTTGGACTTTGCAAACTTATTTACATCTTAAGTCCGATGGCTTTCCTTGTAGCTTAGTAGGATCGATTCCAGATGAAGGTATTGTGTTAGCTCATCGGGATTCGTTTAAGTATGAATTGAGACCAACCCCCAAAGTCTTGATGGTCTGTATGAAAGCCGATCAAGCAGCTCATCCTTATGCACAAATGCATGTGGTTCAAAATCCACAGGAGACTGAAGTGGTTAAAAATAGCCATTATATTCCGCTTTGGTCTCAACCTGGATTAATTCCTCGCGATCGCGATCGCGACGATCGCTTTGAAAATATCGCTTATTTTGGCATCAGTTATAACCTGGCTCCAGAATTAAAAGATCCCTCCTGGTCTCAAACCCTTGCAGAGATGGGGTTAGAATGGAATATTGTACCCAAAGAGCGATGGCATGATTACAGTGATGTAGATGCTGTAATTGCAGTCCGTACCTTTGAAGCAACCGAAAGCTATCTGTGGAAACCGGCAACTAAACTCTACAACTCTTGGCGTGCAGAGGTTCCCGTCATTTTGGGAGCTGAATCAGCGTTTCAAGCAGAACGGCGCAGTGAACTCGACTATATTGAGGTTAAATCTCTAGAGGATGCGATCGCTGCCATTAAGACATTGAAAGATAATCCACAGTTGCGGAAGGAGATGATCGCCAATGGTTGCGATCGCGCTCAAAGGACCAGCATTGAAACCATTCTCTCCTCTTGGAAAACCTTCCTCACTGATATTGCCACACCTGCCTATCAACGTTGGATAGAATCCCCTAATCTGTTCAAATGGATGTACATTCAACAACACTATTGGTTGATTAAAGCAGAAGCGATGAAGAAACGGTTACAGTCTTTAACTTTCTAATCCCATGCATAGGGTTGATTGAATTCACCCGCAATAGAATTGAAAATTTCTAGTTTTTCTTCTCGCAGCTCTTTTTTCCATCTTAAATCCAATTTGATTCCTAAATCAATCTTTTCATAATACTCACCATGAGTCTCTTTCACCTTATCTAACATTTCTTGCTGTTGATAACGCCTCACTAGGGAGTAGGTTCCATCATTCCCTGAAATATCATGATGATCGTATTTCCAATATTCAATCATATCCGGCGTAAACTCTATCTCCAGAAACTCACAAATCTTCTGGACTGTTACGTGAGGATCGCTTGCTAACTGTTCATAAGCCACTTCAATTTTCTTCCCTCGGTCAAAAGATTCGTAAAACTCCTGCCTCCGTTTTGTTTTGTTCATCCAATTTTGAGTGAAAGTAGCCATATCTCTTTGAGGATATTTCCTTAGATATGAATTGACAATAGCGCGGCCATCTCTGACTAAATTTAACAAATAGGCTTCAACTTCACCTGTTTTAAACTCTTTGGCTTTCGTCTTTCTATCGACCCAAACCCAATATTTACTGGCATCAATAATAACTTCTTTACCCAATTGCGCCAACATGAAGGTGTACGGCTTAAACACTCGATCTTTCCCTAAGAACTCACGAATATTTTTCTCTAACTTTAGGGGGATATAGGGAGTGACTCGGGTATCACCTAATCCAATGGATAACTGTTTTAAACCTGAGTTACCAAATGTTCGATCCCAAAACTCAGAATTACAGTTCACACAATCAAGATACAATCCTTTTCTGTAGCGATTAGGTAGATTACCTAATTCTCCAGCCGAAAAGCATTGAGGATGACTCCCTAAGATAAGAGCAAGTAGACTTGAACCACAGTGACCGGCTCCAATAATAAATAAAACTTTTCTCTTACTCATTTTTTAACTCATCATTTTTCATCAACACCAATTCACTAATCCCACTCATAGGGCTTATTAAAATCTCCAGCAATAGCATTAAATATTTGCAAGTTTTCTGGAGATAATTCATTTTTCCAACGCAAATCTAATTTTATTCTGAATTCCGGATCTTGATAATAATCGCCATGACTATCTAGGTTTCGTGAGATTTGTCCTCTATACTTAGCAATTAAAGCACTTGTGCCCCGACTTCCCACAATATGATGATGATCGTGCTTCCAATATTCAACCATATCTGGACTAAATTCAAGGTTTAGCCAATCACAGAGCGATTTGACAACTTCTTGGGGATTACTTACTAATTCTTCATAGCGAACAGTTACTTTCTTATTCTCTGGAAACTGATTATAAAACTCGTGGTATTCCTTTAAAAGCGTAACCCATCTGTTACTTATTTCTTCTACTGTATCTTTTTTTAGTCGTAGATAAGAATTCAGCACGGCTCGACCATCACGAACGTTATACACTAAATAAGCGTCAATCTCCTGCTGTCTAAATTCTCTCGCTTTAAGTTTATTCGATATCCAATGAACTGTTTTACTAGAATCAGTTAGAATGTCAGCTTTTGTTTTAGAAAAGAGTATAGTGTAGGGATTCAGTATTTGATCGTTACCTAGCCATTCTCGAACCGTTCTCTCCACTTTCAAAGGGATATACTGATGTAATCGGTGATCTGATAATCCAGAGGCTAACTGCCTTAATTCCGTTTCAGTGAACTTATCTTGCCAAAAGGTGCTACCTGGTGAAGCCCAAGCCCAGTTTTGTTGCGTTTTTCCTAGAATTTCAGGTAATTTACTAATTTCACCTAATGAGAAAGCTTTAGGATGGCTGCCAAGCATTAGTTCCACTAGGGTTGATCCTGAGCGACCAATGCCCATTATGAAGATAACTTTCTTTTTCATGAATTGGTATACGACATTCTTATATTAAATGGTGTCATAAATTTAGACAATTGTCAAGAAGTGACCCCTCATTAAGATCTTTCAAAATGACTCTAGTTAATAGTTGTCAAAACTATCTTCGATGAGTAACAATAAACAAAAGAAACCAGACAGACTTAATGTTTTGGTAGCCCGATCTCTAGTATGTCCTTGTGTATTCAATCCTATGACTCATGGAATCTATACATCTGCTAATGATGTGGTTTACGATCAACTGGTTGCACTGCTGAACAGTATAGAAGTCAATGTTGGTGCTGATACACCCGTCTGTGTTATTGCTTATGACGATCGCCTGGATCGCGTCAAAGCAGAAATTAGTCGAAGAAAAAATGTAGAATTACTCAACAATCCAGAGATCTTTGCTCCTTGGGAAGAATTTTCCTACGAGGTCTGGAAAGCGCATCCTAATGTACTACAACAGTGGGAAGCCCAGGGCATTCAGGGGGTGCGTCGTATCGGAATGAACCGTCGCTACTGTGCGTTTGACCCAAATAGTCCGTTTGAAAAATTTGTCTATTTTGATGCTGATGTATTGGTTCTCAACTCCCTAGATTTCGTCTTTGAGGAACTTAATCATCATGATTTCGTTGTCTATGATTTCCAGTATAAAGACCCCTCTCATATTTATAATTTAGAGAGTTCTAAACTATTTCAAATCTTCCCCCAAGAACGAATTCGTCAAGAGATTTTCTGTGCTGGATTTTATGGATCTAAACGAGGATTATTATCGATTGAGCAAAGAAATGAGCTGGTTGCTCACCTGCAAGCTGGAGAAGCCGAGATTTTATACCCATCAGCCCCTAATCAATCTGTTCTCAATTATATGACCATGCGATCGGGTTTGGACATTTACAACTTTTCCCTACACCTGCCGCAAGAACAGACCACCGGATGTTCCGTAACTTCTCCTCACTTTAAGGAACGGGATCATTTGCTCTATGATAAAGAGACACAGTTAACGTACCTCCACTATATTGGGCTTTCTTCCAAGATATTTACTCGTCTGTGTGCTGGGGAAAACTTAGACTTTCCTTATCGAGACTTATTCTTACACTATCGTTATTTGCACGAACCTGAAAATCGACCACAGTTTGTTGGTAAACCTAAACCCTATAACCCCCCTCCCACATTTATGGAGAAAGTATTGCGTAAATTAGGAATTAAAAAATCTAGGAAATAATTATGAACCAAGGAATTTATATTGTCGCGAATAATAAAGTGAAAGAGAATGCGATCGCCCTCTTAAACAGTATTCGCATGTACGATCCTGGTGTCACTATTTACATGATACCTTTCAATGAGGATTATCAGGAAACTGCTCAAATCCTGGCAGAAAAACATAATGTTCGCATTTTTCCTGATTTAAATCTCGTAGAAGAATTTACAATAAAAATTTCTGAAATATTCGATCGCGATTTTCTGGCATTACCCAATAAAATGCGAAAGCTCGTCGCCTGGTTCGGCCCCCTAGATGACTTTCTGTATATCGATACTGATATAATTGTCTTTGAAAAGATGTCTGATATCCTATCTTACCTATCAGAATATGGGTTTATTTGTTGTGATTATCATCACTCCGGTCGAGGATTAAATGATATTTTCTCGCCCTTAATTAAAGACCACAAGATCTTTACCGGTGAAGAACTACAGGATGTGTTCAATAGTGGGTTTTGGGCCTCTAAAAAAACCGCTATTTCTCAAGAGCAGATGTATAAACTCCTGAAAGACTGTAGCCAACATCGAGAATACTTTGATTTTTCCTCCCAAGTCACTGACCAACCTATTCTCAACTACCTGGTTCTCAAATCAATTGCCAAACGTTTAAACTTAGTGAAGCAACCAGAAGGAGTACCGGGAAGTTGGGCCGGATCGGCACATTTTGAAGAAAAAGACCATATTTTATATGATAAAGGGAAGCGATTAATGTATCTTCATTGGGCGGGAAGTCCCATGAGACAGGGTGGTCCTTATAGAGAGTTATGGAGATACTACCGTTATCTCGGCGATCCCAATCCTCCGGCTGATCCTCCAGCGCCTAAAGCTGAACCGCAATGGAGACAGAAACTGAGAAACCTTAAGAAAACTATCCTCAGTTAGTTCATCTCCTATAATTGTGCAGGAATAAGAACAAAAAATTATCTTGGTAATGACTAAAGTAATTGTAACTGGCGTAGCCGGTTTTATTGGTTCTACCTTAGCTGAAACCTTACTCAATCAAGCTCAAGAAGTCATTGGTGTCGATCAATTTAACAATTATTATGACCCAATGCTGAAACGCCGGAATGTTAGTCGTTTTGAAAATCATCCTCAGTTTACCCTTATAGAAGGAGATATTCAAACCTTAGATTGGAATTCCTTATTCACTGATGTAGAAGTAGTTTATCACCAAGCAGCGCAAGCAGGAGTGCGTGCGAGCTGGGGGCAAGGGTTTCGCTCCTATACGGAACGGAATATCAATGCGACTCAGATTATGCTGGAAGCAGCGAAAAATTCCACGACGTTGAAGCGGTTTGTTTATGCTTCGACCTCATCAGTGTATGGAAACGCGGAAACCTTTCCGACTTCAGAACTCATTCCTCCCCAACCGGTTTCTCCCTATGGGATCACAAAATTGGCGGCGGAACGATTATGTGTCTTATATCACCAAAACTTTCAGGTTCCGTTTACGGCTCTACGGTATTTTACGGTATATGGTCCCCGTCAACGGCCGGATATGGCGTTCCATAAATTTTACAAAGCAGTGTTGGAAGACCGGGCGATTGATGTCTATGGAGATGGTCAACAAACAAGGGATTTCACCTTTATTCAAGATGCTGTAGCTGCGAATATAGGGGCTGCAACCGCTCCTGATGCAGTTGGAGAGATTTTTAATATTGGTGGAGGGAGTCGGGTCGTACTGATGGATGTGCTCGATACGATGGAAAAAATTGTTGGTCAGCCTATCCGTAGAAACCACATCGATCGCGCCATGGGCGATGCTCGTCATACCAGCGCTGAGGTTTCCAAAGCCAAGGAATTGCTGGGATACCAGCCCCAAGTGTCTTTAGAAGAAGGCTTAACTCAGGAGTGGGAATGGGTGAAGGAACTTTATAGTTGATCGAGGTAAGGGGCCCCTAGCCCCTTGTCTTCTCATAAAATGAGGTTTATGAATTCAGGAAATCCTGTTGGTTGGCATTTTTCTGATATCCATTAACCAAGTTTTTCTCCACTAATAATAAATACGGGATCGACGGCGGCAAAAACTTGATACATGCCTCGTTTTTCCAAACGATTAACCCCAGATTGAACTACTTCTATATGTCTCACTTGTAGCTGGGCAAACCCTTCAGATAAAGCGTATAAACTTTCTAACGATCCGGCGGTTGCCACAATCCGTCCTTCTGGGAGTAACAAATTCCAGACGGCTTCTAAAATCTGTTTAACTGACCGTCCGCCTTCCATACAAACTCGATGGGGACGCAGGGGAATATTTTCTAAACATTCGGGGGCATTCCCTTCAATAATTTCTACATTATTAACTTCAAAGCGATCGCAGTTTCGACGAATTAATCTGGCTACCTCGTCATCTCGCTCGACGGCAAAAATCTGTCCTTCAGGACACAACAGCCCCGTTTCCACGGGAATTGTACCGGTTCCTGCACCAATGTCCCACAAAATTGAATCCTTACGCAATCGCAGAGCAGAAATCAATAATAATCGGATCTCCCGTTTACTTAAGGGAATACCAGGTAACCTCTCAAATAGATCGTCGGGGATACCAGGAGAAACAAAGGGCCAAAGGGACATAAAGGGTGATCCTACCATCAGAGAGAAAGCTAGAGCAAATTTTATCGTACTGGATTCTCCCCTCTTTACTATTGCCTAACAACTTTTAAAGTTTTCAGGGTGGGATCGCTACACCCGGAGATCGTCCCTCCTAGGGATAGGACTTGTTGTAGATAATCCAAGGCTGACATATTAATCATTTCACCCGGCATGATTGCGGGAATGCCAGGAGGATAGGGACAAATGATTTCTGCACAAATACGCTCATCTGTTTGTTCTAAAGGTAAGGTTTCTGTTTGAGAGAAAAAGGCTTGACGAGGAGAAAGGGTAGGACTAATTAAAAATGAAGATGGATGGACAAATAAACATTCTTCTTGCCATCGTTGTAATACGGTGGGATCGGAGGAACACTCATGAGTCCCTTGGGTTGGGCAAATTTGGGCTAATCCTTGGACTAATTGATCGATATCAGCCTGAGTGTTGCCCAGACTAATAATAAAGGTTAAAGACTGGGCAGAGGGTAATTCAGCAATAACCCCGTGGCGATCGTGTAACAGTCGATCGGCTTGATAGCCGGTTAAGCCGCAAGAGGTGACTTTAACATTTAAGCGAGTGGGATCTAAAGCAAGAAACCCCTTGCTGATTTTGGTCTCTAAAACTTTTAATTGAGGAATGGTTTTTAGGCTTTGTTGTGCCCGTTCTGCTAACTGTAAGGTTTGAGAAATCAAGCTCTCTCCTTGGAGAGCCATTTGCTGACGAGCAGCATCTAAAGAGGCGAGCAGTAAATAACTGGGGCTGGTTGATTGGAGCAGTTGGAGCGATCGCCGAATGGCTTCCGGCTCAATCCGCGCCCCTTTCAGATGAAGCATTGAGGCTTGTGTCATCGCTCCTAAAACCTTATGACTCGATTGAATCGCTACATCCGCGCCACAAGATAGGGCCGAAGGAGGTAAATCTGGATGGAAGTGAAAATGGGGGCCATGGGCTTCATCTACAATCAAGGGAATATGAGAGTCATGGCATAACTGAGCGATCGCCTCCACATCTCCACAAACCCCCTGATACGTTGGATAAACCATCATCACTGCCTTCGCATCGGGATGTTGGGTCAACGCCTTCTGGATCGACATCGGCGTAACACTATTGACCATATCCCAATCCGGATCGTACTCCGGATTAACAAAAATCGGCATCGCTCCAGAGAGAATTAATCCAGAAATTGCCGAACTATGAATATTTCGGGGTAAAATGATCTTCTCGCCACTGGTGCAAGTTGCCAAAATCGCAGCCATTACACCGACTGTCGAACCATTGACCAAAAACCAGGTTCGATCGGCACCAAACGCTTGAGCTGCCAAATCTTGGGCTTCTCGGATTGTCCCATCTGGAGCATATAAATTATCCAGATCCGGCAATTCCGATAAATCCGCTTGAAAGACCAAACTCCCAAATAAATCAGCCAAAGGGCGAGAAATACCAACTCCCCGCTTATGGCCAGGAGTATAAAACGGAGCGTGAGGGTGGGTCACATAGTGGCGAAGCGCATCTAAAATGGGGGTTTTGGCTTGAGACACTTTGGTAAATCCTATAACTTTCAATCAACCCAGTTGGCGATCGGTACACACTTAAATCAACTTAACAACCTGAAACTTCATTAACAAACTCCACTAATGCTCAGAGCTGGAATTGTTGGACTGCCCAATGTGGGCAAATCAACGTTATTTAACGCCTTAGTCGCCAATGCTAAAGCACAAGCGGCTAATTTTCCATTTTGTACAATTGAACCCAATGTTGGGGTGGTTGCCGTCCCTGACGAACGCCTGTCCGTATTGGCTAAAATTTCCCAATCGGAACAAATCGTTCCCACGCGGATTGAATTTGTTGATATTGCTGGTTTAGTCCAAGGAGCCAGTCAAGGTGAAGGCCTGGGTAACCAGTTTTTAGCCAATATTCGAGAAGTAGATGCCATTGTGCATGTGGTTCGATGCTTTGAAAATGATGATATCATTCATGTTTCCGGTTCTGTCGATCCGAGTCGGGATATTGAGGTGATTAATCTAGAGTTGGCCCTAGCTGACTTGAGTCAAGTTGAACGGCGATTAGACCGCGCTCGTAAGCAAGCCAGAGGTAATAAGGACGGCCTGGTCGAAGTGAGTGCCCTGGAAAAACTACTTCCTGTCTTGAATGAAGGAAAATCTGCCCGTTTAGCGTCTTTGAATGAGGAAGAACTCGACAGCATTCAAGGTTTGGGTCTGTTAACGGCTAAACCGATTATTTATGCAGCGAATGTATCTGAAGATGATTTAGCCGAAGGTAATGAATGGGTAGAGGTGGTCAAACAAATGGCGGCCCAAGAAACGGCCCAAGTAGTGACCATTTCCGCCCAGGTGGAGTCAGAGTTAATCGAATTGCCACCAGAAGACCGGGACGATTTTCTGGCCAGTTTGGGCGTAGAGGAGGGGGGTCTACAATCGTTGATTCGTGCCACCTATACCCTGTTGGGATTACGTACCTATTTAACCACTGGGCCCAAGGAAACCCGCGCTTGGACTATTCAAGCAGGGATGAGTGCTCCCCAAGCTGCGGGCGTAATTCATTCCGATTTTGAGCGGGGATTTATTCGGGCTGAAACTATTGCGTACCAGGATTTAGTCAGTAATGGTTCTATGAATGCAGCCAAGGAAAAAGGGCTGGTACGCAGCGAGGGTAAAGAGTATGTGGTGCAAGAAGGGGATGTGATGTTATTCCGGTTTAATGTTTAAAGTGGGGAGTGAGGCGTGCGGAAATTAGCTCAGGGGGGTTGAACAAATCTTCTAAGATAGATCGAATGTATGCTTGTTTTGCATGTTCCCTGTTTTTAAAGATGACAAAATCCAATTCTAGCGATCGCCAGCCCCCCGAGTCTAAACCGGAACCCAAGCCAGAACTCTCCTTAACTCCCCCTAAAGTTCAACGGCCCAAACCCCCGGAAATTGTTCAAAGACCTCGAAGACCTCAAACTACGCCCTCAGCGAAACCCGAGGCGACACCTGAGGTGAAACCCGAGGCGAAACCCGAACGAGCCTCTAAAGTCCCTAAACCCCGTAAAGTTCAGGATGCTCCCCGATTGCCAAAAATGGAACAACCAGAACCCGTACCCGAATATGGAGGACGCAAAGCAGGCGATCGGATTGTTCTGCCCTATAGCGGTAAAAGTGTGGAGATTAGCCACTTTTATGAAACCGCCGGCCACTGGTATGCGGCCTTTGAAGTGGGCTGTGTTCGGGCTGATTTATTAGAAAAATCTTCTTAACCCTTGACAGATGATCGAAATGTGATAAACTGTGGTTGGTGGTGAGGAGTAAAGTGAAAGGAAAACGCGCTTGGGGTCGAAACACGGCCAGACTCCCAGGCGCTTTTCCTTTTTCTTGAAGAATTTAACTAACAGGAAAAATATCTTAAGTCTGGGTAGGTTAAGCAGATCGATCCATTAAAATCCAGGGTGACGACAATGGATTAATGATATTGGTGGCGATCGCACTATGACCGAAACAACTCAAACCCTACCCCCTAACTTAGATAAAATTGTCAAACGCTTCCAACGCTCTCAAGACCCAAAGCGTCGCATCGAGCAACTCATTGACTACGCCAAGAAATTACCTCCCTTTCCAGACACAGATAAAGTCGAAGAAAATAAAGTCCCGGGTTGTGTCTCCCAAGTCTATGTCACGGCGACCCTAGAAGACGGGAAACTACACTATCAAGCCGATTCTGATGCCCAGTTGACCAAAGGCTTAGTGGCATTACTCGTCAGAGGATTAGATGGATTAAGCCCTGAAGAAGTCGCCACTCTCTCTGGGGACTTCATCCAAGAGACGGGATTATGTGTAAACTTAACGCCGTCTCGGGCTAATGGGTTTTACAATATCTTTGAGACGATGAAAAAAAAGGCGATCGTCGCTTCTATGAACAACTAAACCCTCCACAACACTGTTAGTTTGGGTAGCACGCTCTACCCTCGTTTCCCTATTCCTTATGCCCTATGAATACCCGTATTGGAATTGTAACCGCCTCAGACCGAGCCAGCGCAGGAGTCTATGAAGACCTCTCTGGAAAAGCCATTATCGACCGACTCGAAGCATATCTCACCAGTCCCTGGGAATCCGTCTATGAGGTCATCCCAGACGACTATGACACCATTAAAACCACCCTTATTTCCCTCATTGACGATCGCCACTGCTCCCTCGTTGTCACCACTGGAGGCACCGGACCCGCTCCCAGGGACGTAACCCCGGAAGCCACGGAAGAAGTCTGCAACAAAATGCTACCAGGCTTTGGGGAACTCATGCGTTCCGTATCCCTGCAATATGTTCCCACAGCTATTTTATCGCGACAAACCGCAGGCATTCGCGGCAGCGCTTTAATTGTTAATCTTCCCGGTAAACCGAAATCCATTCGCGAATGTTTAGATGCTGTATTTCCCGCCATTCCCTACTGTTTAGACTTAATTGGCGCACCCTATCTAGAGTGTAATTCGGACGTGATTCAAGTCTTTCGACCGAAGAAAAAGTAATATCAAATTCGATTAAGGTTGAGACACAACAGTTTATCTACAACAACGATACAGCGCTTTGCGCTGTCACGGAGTACAGTATCATTGAGATCAGTCATTGCGAAGGTCACGCAAGTGGAATGAAGCAATCGCAAAATCTCGCAATCTTGGCGATTGCTTCCCTGCGGTCGCAATGACAATTCTAACCCATAGATTAAATTCTGTACCTTATAACAGCGCAAAGCGCTGTATCTGTAGGGGCGAACGGCCGTTCGCCCCTACAAGGATGTTCTATTCTTAATTAGAATAACTATAATATCAAATTCGGCTAAACATTTGTCATTGCGACCTCCTCCGAAGCAATCGCCAAGATTACCGAGATGATCGAGATTGCTTCGTTTCGCTGGCGCTCCACTCGCAATGACATAGTGTAGGATTTGATATTAATTGTTCATTGTTCATTGTTCATTGTTAATTAATTTCCTCCCATTTTCCTTGTAGAGTAAATCCTGCCCAATAAAACGGCGCTTTCCATTGAGTCTCGGTTTGCATCTCCAGTTGTGCCTCTTGCAAGGCTTTTGTGGGCGATAATTGTTCTTGCCACATCAGACGATAAAAACGAGTCATCATTTCTGCGGTGGCGGCATCATCAACATTCCATAAACTGACGAGTACCCTAGGCGTACCCGCATACATAAACCCTCGGGTTAATCCGATTAAGCCTTCTCCTTGAATTTCTTTCCCTAGTCCCGTTTGGCAAGCACTGAGAACCACCAAATCAGCAGATAAATCTAAGTTGTAAATGTCGTGGAGGCGCAAAAATCCATTGCTGGGATTACCTTGTTCGTCGATTAAGGACAGCACTAACCCCGACAGTTCGGGATTGACGCTGTTGAGAATGCCGTGGGTGGCAAAATGCACCGTACGATACTGGTTTAATGGAGTATGGGTGGCAAAAGCGTAGTTGGCTTCAAAGTCAAAGGCTTGAATCCGTTGGGATTCCGGGATAAGGGAGGCGATCGCCTCAGCTTCTTGCCGAGTACCGGGCAGTCGTTGGAGTTGAACGCCTATATCTGTGGTGGCACGGGGAAGTAAGGACACAGAATTAGATGTTGAGGAAGAAGGATGATTCTCTAACCGTTCGTCATCTCGACTAAACACTGGATCGGCAATGATCGCCAATGCTTGAGGTGCGCTTTGGCGTTGGGAAAAATCTTGACGCAAAATGGCTAGGGTAGATAGGGAAGGAAGATGGACGAGTTCATAAGCTTCGACTAACGAACTCAAGTTGTTTTCTCTAGCATGGGGATTGGGGAGAGCGCTGAAGGGAATGTAGTGTAAGGCTCCATCAGCAACGATCGCCAGACGTTTTTTATCGCTGTGTTCTCTGAGAGGTTGGAGAATCAAGGAATTTAATGCTTCACCAGAGGCGATCGCTTTTTGGGGTTGGCGACGAGAGAGAGGATGGATGATATCGCTACGAAATTGTCTAGCTTTTTGCTCAATTTCTTGGCGAGACGGAAGAATATAAGAGGTTAAACTCTCTTGGGTAATTGCCCAGAGAAAACTACGTTCTTCACCTAAAGCATATTGTAGGACTAAGGTATCGCGATCGAGGATATTTTGCTGAATCTCTTCTAAAGTCACAGGTTCAGGTTGAGTCAGCGCGGCATAGCTCGGACTTACTTCTCTGATTTTCCTTTGTAGAGCCTTGTATTGATTCAGGAGATATTGCCGTTCTTGTTTGAGGTTAACAACTTGTTCTTGAGTAAATTCTTCCTGATATAGGGCAACTTCCCGTCGCTCGAGGGCATCTAATTGTTGCTGTAAGAGGCGTTCCTGAAGCACTAAATCCGGATCGACTCCTTTGCGAATATCGGTATTCGCTTCCGCAAGAAGTTCTAGGAGGCTTCTAGCGCGAGAGCGTTCGTTAATATTAAGCGCTTGCGCATCGTAGTCTTTGGTTGGATTTTGTTGATGCAACTCCATTAACAAGTTGATGTAGAACTCGTAATAGAGCTGTTTAGCAGCAAAAAAGGTTTGTCGTTCTTCCGGGGAATTTTTTCGAGCGCGTACTTCTTCGATGAGGGCGATCGCCGCTTCAATGCGATTCAAAGCCATGCTAAGGTTTCCGCGCTGGCGTTCTATTCGTGCCATTCCCAAGAGTATATCTGCCTCAGTTTCCGGAACAGGATCTAATTTCAGAGCAGTGTTGAACGCATCCCAGGCTTGCTCTAAATTGCCTAACTGAGCATGAACCTTGCCTAATTCAACATAAAGGAAATCATATCGTCTATCAGCAACAATTAATGACTGGTTAAAGAACCTCAAAGCTGGTTCTAAATTCCCCAATTCAAAGTGAAGTTGACCGATTTTTCGCAGACTCGCACCTAGTTTCCATCGCAAACCCCTTTCGTCAAAAAGAGTTAGAGAGTCTTCATAAAACTCCAGCGCTTTTTCTCTCTCTTTCAATTGCTCGTAAACTGTCCCTAAATCCTCCAAGGTTTCTCCTTCTCTCCTGCCATTTCCCAGGTTGCGGTAAATTTGCAACGCTTGCTCATAGGAGGCGAGCGCTTTTTCTCGTTCTCCTAATTCTAGATAAATACCTCCCAGTTTTGACCATACTCCCGCTTCTTTGTGAGGATTGTTAATAAGTTGAGTCAACCGCAAGGCTTCGCGATAAAACTCAAAAGCTTCCGGATAGTCTCCCGAACGAAAATAGAGATTGGCTATCCAAGTTAAGGTATTGACCTCTCCTTCGGGGAAATTACGTTCTTGATAAATTCTTCTAGCTTGCACAAAAAAATCTAACGCCTGTTCGATATCTCCCAGTTCTACATAATCTTCTCCCACACGCATCAAGCCCGTTACTGCTTCATCGGTGCCAATTTTTTGATACTGTTGTCGATAGATATTAAAGGCTTCCCATGCCTTCTGTGGATTGCCAATTTGATAGCAAAGCTTCCCAATTTCTCGAAAAACTTCGGCACTTTTCATCTGTTTAGATTCAAGGAATTCTTGGGCAGAACTGACGGAGCGATCGCAAAACTCTATGGCTTTTTTTTGTTCTCCCGAATAAGCATAAATTCGACCGATCCGGAGAAACATATCCAGGGTTCGTTCTTCTCGAAACGATGCATCGGGTTCTTGTTCGTAAAGTTTCAAGGCTTGGTTATAAGAGACTAAAGCGTTCTCCAAATCTCCCAGAGTCATGTACGTTATTCCCGTCCGGTACAACGTCCAGGCTTCCCCAGAACGATCTCGATTGTCTTGGTAAACTTGCCGCGCTTGAGAAAATAGAAGGATAGCTTCCGGTACCTGCTCTAACTCGTAATGCAGTTCAGCCATCCGTCTCAGATTTACGGCTTCTTTTTTATAGTCTCCTAACTGTTGATAAATGGGAGTTGCTTGCTGGTAAAACTCTAACGCACTTTCCTGTTCTCCGAATTTGATATAGTCATCACCAATTTCAATTAATGTTCTCGCTTCTCGCTCTAAATTTCCTTTTTCTCGGTAAACCTGTGCTGCTTGCTTGAAGGACTCTCGTGCAGGGTAATAATTGCCGAGTTCGTAGTCGATTTTGGCAATTGTTCTCAGATGAAAGACTTCACTGATGCTGTCTCCTAATTCGCGGTCGATCGCAACTCTTTGGCGATAAAAATCTAAGGCTTTTTCCTTCTCTTCCAACTCATTTTCGTAGAGGGACGCAATGCGGTAAAGGGTTCTGGCTTCTCCAGCGCGATCGCCAAGATTCCGATAAAGGTTTAACATGCGATCGAGGGCTTCTAATCCCTGCTCCCACTCTCCGAATCGATGGAGATGGAGGGTGGCAATTTTATCTAAAATCTGGGCTTCTCCCTCTCTATCACCAGCCTGTTGATAGATTTGAACGGCTTGATTTAAGAAGGTTAGCATTTTGTCCTGCTGTTGGCGATCGCCGAACGCTATGGCGATCGCCAACAGAAATGTCGCTTCCCCTTGCAGATCGTTGACCGCTTGATACACTTCTCGTGCTTTGTTATACTGCTCCAAGGCGGCGGCTGGTTCTTCTAAGCGATCGTAAATTTGACCTAATTTGCCAAAAACTATGGGTTGGCGATATTGGAAATCTAATGCTTTATTTGGATCTCCAAGTTGAGTATAAAACTGACTTGTTTCTTTCAACGTCTTCAGTTCTTGGGAATAGTACTCTAGTGCTTTAGCCGTTTCTCCCAGATCGCTAGAGATATTCCCTAAATGATTCAACATTTCCCCTTGCTTAACCCCATTTCCCAGATTTTCGTAAATGGCTAAGGCTTGTTGATAAAACACTAATCCCTGTTGCAGATTATCTGAGGCAAGATAGCGATCGCCTAAAATTTCCAAGGTTAAGGCTTCGCCATCGAAATCGTCTATCTCACGAGCCAGACTCAAAGCTTGCTGGTGAAACTCTAACGCTCTGGCTTGATTCTCCTCCCACCAATAGCGAACCATTATATTTAAGAGCCGAACGTCCTGTTGTTTTGCCCAATGGCTATCTTCTGAAGACAATGCACCAATGTCTTGATAAATGGCTCGAGAGCGATCGAATACGTCCAATCCAGCTTGCTCGTCAAACCATTCAAATAAGCACAATTGAGTTAAATTGCTCAGAACAACCGCTTCGCCTTGGCGATCGCCAATCTCTTCATAAATAGTCAACGCTTGCTGGAACAATTCGTATCGTTCGCTGGTATCGGTTTTCGATTCTGCCAGCCAGTTGAGCAACTGTGCTTCCCCCTGTCGCGAGGCAAAGGTTGCGGTTTGAGGCGATTGATTGAACGCTTCATAAATGGCTAAGGCTTGATGAAAGAATTGGGTAGCTTGATCCGAGTCCCTGGCACGGTGTTGGTTTAAAGTTTCCGAGTGACGAGAGGTAACTGATGTAAAACCGCGATCGCTCGCAAATTGCCATTCTTTCTGCCATCGATCGGCATCCGTGTGGTGAAGTCTCCCTAGTTGACCTAAAATAAAGGCTTCTTGGAGGCGTTCGCCTCTGGCGGGGCTTCGCCTATCGCCAAGCTGTTGAGCCAAAGCTAAAGCATCACGGTAACGCTCCCGCGCTGGGGTAGTGGCTCCCCAATATTGGTAAATCAAGCCAAGTTTAATTAAAGCTGCCGCTTCCTGCTCGGAATTCCCCGCCCTGTGCCATCGGTAACGGAGTTCTTCCCACTGGGCGATCGCCGGCAATTGAGCCGTCAAGGTTTGCTGCCCTCTTAAGCGATCGCCTTTCTCCACCAAGTCTTGAGCCAAAACGAGACAACAATTCTGGGTGAGAATAGATTCTGGGTTAGGTTTCGGGGCGATCGCCACCGATTCAGTTGTCACCAGCACTGTTAACCAGAAGGCAAAGCAAAGACGATTCATGGTAGTTACCCGTTTGTCCGCAAACCATAGATCTCTTGCATAAATGGGCAGAAAATAAGAATTTACCAAATCAAGTTAAAATTTAAACTGAAACCGGGCAAAACATCTTCTCCGGATAAGGTCGTTGGATTGTCTAATGTTTCTTTTTCTTGTCCCTGACGATAAATTTCAACTTGACAGTTTTTCGGGTTAATCAGCCAACCTAACCGAGTACCATTATCCATATATTCGAGCATTTTATTTTGTAGCAGTGTTAAGGAATCGCTAGGCGATCGCAGCTCGATGACAAAATCGGGACACAAGGGCGGGAACTTGTCTTTCTGCTCTGCGCTTAAGGCTTCCCATTTAGCTAAAGGTATCCAAGAGGCATCGGGAGAGAGATCGCTACCGTCTGCAAGGTGAAAGCAAGTGGAAGAATCAAAGACTATTCCTAATTGGCTTTGTCGGTTCCATAAATTGAGTTCAACATTAATATCGGAATTCCGTCTTCCTGTTTCTCCTCCTGTCGGTGGCATAATAACTAAGTCTCCTCGAGCCGTTCGTTCTAATTTTAAGTCGCGGTTGGCAGCACAAAGTTGATAAAATTGTTCCTCGGTAATTGAGGCGCTTTCTGGATTGTTTAAAATGAATGTGGTCATGGTTTGATCTCCTTATTGACATCCTCACCCGTCTGTCTGAAGCCATGGTAATTCAATTTTAGCTCGATCGTGCGCTGGCTAGTCGTTCGATACAGCAGAGCGATCGCAGTCCAGTTCGAGAATGGGCTAATAGGATATAGTGAAGCTAGAGTGCGATCGCCACTATCCTCCAAAACTATGAATAACCCATCAAAGATGTCCAACCATCAAAAACTCGCTCTACTTCAAGAAATTGAGCAAATTCCAGAAGAAGATATCCCCGGTTTGCTAGAACTGGTTCGTTGCCTTCGTCAACAGACTGTTCAAACCAATCCCGTGCAGAATTGGAATGATGCGATGGTTCGTCTTAATAGTGGCGATCGTCAAGACAAACAACTCAAACAGCAAAGATTACAAGAGATGTTTGCCTCTTGGTCTGAGTTGGATGACGAATGCGAACAAAAAGAATCCTTAAAACTCATTGAATCTCTACAAAGAACATCCATTTAATGGCTGAAGTTATTATCTTAGATTCTGCATTCTAGCAGCTCAAGCCCTTTCGTTAGAAAATTATGGCCATGAGGTACTCGTTGCGACAAGTAACGTAAAGCATTTATCTCTCTTTGTCAAAGCAGGGGTATGGGAGAGTATTTAATGCGATCGATCATCTCAGGAATGGGCCAATAGGATATAGTGCAGATAGAGCGCTATGTGTTAATCAACCGTTGTACTTCAATCTCCACATCCGCACACGCAATCGGCGATCGCGTCCCTGTTGTTAAAATAGTTTCCGTGGCATAGATTCCCTTTTGAAGATCGGTATAGACGTGAAGTTGATTCTTTTGGAGATTCACAACCCAGTATTCTGGTATTCCCGATTCAGCGTAGATTTGTTTTTTCGTCGTTAGGTCTTGAGTTAGGGTAGTGTTAGCAAATTCAATAATCCAGAAAATATCCCTCGGATAGGGATGGTGTTCTAAGTAGACTCGTCCCAGAGGTTTAACGATCGCAAGATCTGGAATAGGTTCGGAATTATTATTAAGGGTGATGGGGTGTGCTTCGCGAACTTTGGCACGGTTGCCTAACAAACTGCGCAGATAATCTCCAACTTCGCTGTTGTAGTAAGCGTGGGTTTCTCCTTCTGGTGGCATAACAATAAGTTCTCCGCGTATGAGTTCTAGCGGTTTATCGTTGAATACACCTGCGCGGATGGCATGGTGATAGCGATCGATTGTCCATTTATAGGTGGTAAGGGTCATAAAATCACTTTAATCTTTAATCAAAGGATTGCCGATCTCCATGATAGAACACACTCTAGATAGCCAACCAGTAGTAATTCTATTACTCACAAGAGGTATCCCTTCCACCCGAGCCGTACGTTCTTCAGCATGGCTAATTGTTTTTAATTGGATGGGCGATAATTTTTGGTGGGGGTAGAGTTTATCAAAAATTGCCGCGATCGAGATCGCCGATTTATCAGAAGTTCTACTATCTTCTAACAAGCGCTCGGCTTTTGCCGTGAAGTCGCGATCGATTAATAGGGCTGTGGCAACAAGTTGCGGTGCAACCCAACTGCCGTGTTTGATTCGAGACCACAGTAACTCTAAATAGAGTTCAACATCATCCAGCAGTAGAAGAATTACACAAGCGACTAAATGAGTTCGCCAATTTATATCCTCAAAAAGAATGATTAAGTCATCTAATATTTGGTAGTCTGGGTATTGGGAAATTAGTCCCTTAATTTGCGCGATCGCATGGTCTATTTCTATATCTGTAGCATTAAATTTGAGAAGCATGAGATAATCGATTTTCCAAGATAATTTCGTCTCGCCATCACCTTCTGTTATTTCAAAAACAAAAGTATGACAAACTGGATCTTTCCTTATTTCTCTTCCCACTCTTTCTTTTCTTTCTCTTTCCTCTCTTGCTTCTCTTTCTCTCTTATTTTGAGTGCGCTTATTCATGTTTTGACGATCCACTAAAATTTAATATCCTTTATTAAATTTTAAAAAAAAATACTGGCGATCAAGTTTTTTACTGGTCTATTATAATCGTCTTAGTGCAACTATACCAGCGCCTCTTTTCAGATTTCATAGAGCTATAGTTCTTGCATACCTCCATTATCTTTAGTTACTGCCAAGATAAACCAAGTCCCTCGGCTGGCTAATGCTCCTTTATTGACTGTTAAGTGTTGAGTTCTCAACCAACTGGGGATAAACTTTTGGGTAATGCAATCCGGTTTAAACCCAGCTTCAGTAGTCAACGCTGCCAGATCCTGAATTTTCATCGCGCTCCAATAGGGTTCATTGTTATTCGCTGTTTCCCAATCAAATAAGAAAGCTTGATAGGGAGTGAGATAGGAATAGGGAGGAGATTCTAGGTGAACCATCATACCACCGGGACGCAGGAGGCGATCGCACTCTTTCAACACGCGTCGAATGGCCGAAACCGGGATTTCGTGGAATAAAATGTGACTGACGATTAAATCAAAGGAACCATCCGCAAACGTCATAGACTCCGCATTTTGTTGATGGAAATGAACCCTGCGGTTTAAAGCTTCTGCTCGACCATGACCATACCGCAATAAGGGAGCGCTCAGATCTACCCCATGTACTTCTGCTTCTGGATAAGCCTCCACATAGGGTAGGGTACTGTGACCAACCGAACAGCCTAAATCAAGAATATTCTGGGGTTGAAACTGGGGATATTCGTCTTTCAGATAGTGATGAATGAGGCTCTGTCCTAAGTCATCATTCAAGGAACCCAACCATCCTAACCCATAAAGATAAACGCCATGGTCATAAATAGCGCCTGCGGTAACATCATCTTCTTGGTCTTCCGTATGATATCCCCCAGGCATACAGTGAATATCCACCTGGGTTTGATGGGAAGGCATGGTAAAGTTGGGGTCTAGAGTCAAAGAACCCAAGGAGGGATGTTTGGGTTTAGACCGCTCAATCAATTCTGGCAGTTGTCGCTCAACGCTCATACTGACCGACTGCCACAGCATTTCCTGATTCAGCCGTTTTAAGGCACCCATCCACTGATAGCGTGGTTGTTTTTTCATGAGGCGACGAATTTCCCAAGGCTGAGGATTGGGGTTCTGGGCGGTTAATTCTGGCTCTATTTCTTGCTCGTACAGGGTTTTGATGCTAGGAAAGATCTTGTGCTGCAAATAGCCTTTGAAGCTCATGACAAATTCTTGACGTGCCCTTTCATCATGGGTTGCTTTCGGTAAAACAGGATGTTGATATTCTGAAGTCATCATGGCTGTTGAGTTCCGCATTCGTGAATTAGAGTGGCTTGATTTTAGCGCAAATTTGTAGATCGAGGGAATCCAGAAAGGTTTAGATGGCGGTTCAACTCAAACTACGAAGCTAAGTCTCTCCATTCTCACCCAATAAGGCATCTAAATCTCGATATCCACTGACAATACGCACAATAAAAATACCCTCATCATGAGGATAGTAGAATATAATGTAATCTGCTACCAAAAATCCTCTTAAATTCGGTCTAATCTTGTCATACCGCTTACCCATATTTGGAAAACCAGCAACTAATGTACATTTTTGCCGAATAGCATCAAAGAGATTGCTGGTATAGGAAGGATTATGTTGAGCAATATAATCACAAATTTCATTAAGGTCTCTGATGGCATCTTCTGAAAATTGATAAGTTGCCATTATCTCAATCCGAACTCATCTCGCAATCTGTCTTGTAATCGCTCAAAAACTAATTCTCCATCGGTTACATTCCCCTCCAAAATCTGCTGAGTTGCACTATCAATTTTTTGGCGTAATTCTTCTAGTTGACTATTGATTTCATTTTGCTCTTCAGCTAAAATAATCACCTCAACCCTTTGACCGGGTGCAAAGGGTAGATCGGATAAAACTAACTGTTCCGGATTGTCAATCGTTACATATTTCTTGTAAGCATTCATGATTTGAATATCCCGATCGTGGCACTACGATGATTGGCTGTTGAGTTGGACAGTCGTGAATCAGAGTGGCTTGATTTTAGCGTAAGATTCTTAATTACCCAGGTTTTGCCTAGAGTTGATCGAGTATTTTTTCTAAGGCAGGATAGTTGATTTTGGCGTTGTGACGGGCATCAACGGGGATTTTAGATACAATTTTGATTTCATCAATTTGGGCAAATTCCAGGGCTGATTTGAGCTGGGAGAATTGATGTTCATCAGCCGGGTGTAGGGGATTTAATTCTAAAATTAGCCAGCGTTGGTTGTGATACTTAACTAGGGCAGCGCGTTGGATCGCCGGGAATTGATGGGCGATCGCCTCTACACTTAAAGGATAGAGTATCCCTTTATCGTCCTCAATCTTGGCACGGGTGCGGCCGAGCAGCCATAAATTCCCCTCAGTGTCCAAATAACCCGCATCTCCAGTACGATGCCAAGGGGTATCCCCAACGCGAAATTTGGTTTCTAAATCCCCAACACCGTTGACATAACCGGGTAAAACATGGTCTCCACTGACCACAATTTCCCCGGCGGTTAGGGGCGGTAAGGTATACTCAGCAAAGGCTTCAGGAGTCAGGGGCGCAATGGGTGTTCCCCAGGAGTCGGGGATAATTTTGAGGTTGATTTCCGGTATAGGATAACCTGCGTATAGTCCACCAAGAGAGCAAGGAGTCGAAGTCCGGTTACTGAGCGAAGTCGAAGTATGGGCGATGGGTTCGGCTTCCGTGGAGCCATACATGGGAATAACTCGGGCACTTTTGGCACATTTTTGCAGGCGATCGCACAATTGAGGAAAAACCGGAGCGCCCCCTGTAAAAATACGCTGGAAGCTTTCCAACCCAATCTCGTGCTGTTCGCCATAACTCACCAAACGCTCCAAAAATGCCGGAGAAGCAGCCGTACTGATGGGTTGATGGGTTTGAATTTGCCGCAAAATGGGAGCAGGATTAACCAATCCCGGTTTTCTTAAGTCTCCCGCAGGAATAAGGCTAGTCACTCCAGAAGCCAGATTCGCCAAAATAAAGATCGGCAGGGTTGTCAAATCGATCGCTCCGCGTTGATGATGCAGATGATGCGCTAACACTTGATGCTGGGTGAGCAGAAAACTATGGGTACGCAAAGCCGCTTTCGGTTTCCCCGTGCTACCACTGGTAAACGTTAACAAGGCAGCCGTTTCAGCCGTCGCTGGATACACAGTTGGTGAAGGAGGATAACTCCGCCAACGCTGCCAATTTTTAAGCCCCGGAAGAAAAATATTGGGAACCAATTTCAGAGGTATCCGCCGTAGAGCTGGAGATTTTAACAGCAGCAAACTGGCTTTTGGCGTTGCCAACAGTCCTTGAGGGGGGGCTATCTCACAACATTGTTCCAGATGAGTTTGACCAGCGCTAGGATCGAGAAACATGGCAATCATGCCCAGTTTGAACAGCGCCAGTAAGGCAATGTACAGATCGATAGACATGGGCAAGAATACGAGAAGGCGCTCCCCTGCTTTTAACCCCAACTCTTGCAAATAAGCCGCCGCACGACTTGAAGCTATATCCAATTCAGAAAAAGAAATCGACTGTTTCTGGGCAATAATGGCCGGACAATTCCCAGACTGACTACACTGTTCTTGAAGACGATAGGTAATATTCACCATTACTCCTCCTGTAACCATTGGGGAGGGTTAACAATAAGCTGTGCAGCGCGATCGTGATCCAAGGGTTTGGCAAAAAAGTACCCTTGAGCCATTTCACAGCCTAGAACTTGTAACTGTTTAATTTGCTCTATGGTTTCCACTCCTTCAGCCGTTACATCCATACCTAATTGATGAGCTAGGGTAATAATCGCTTCGACAATTTTCAGATTATCTTCATTTTCATCTAAGTCGCGAATAAACGAGCGGTCAATTTTCAAGGTATCCACTTTTAAGCGCTGAAGATAGCTTAGAGAAGAATAACCCGTGCCAAAATCATCTAAACACACGCGAATTTGGCGGTCTTGAAACTTTTCGATTAGTATCTCTGATTGATCGTTTTCCATAATCACACTTTCCGTGATTTCCAGTTTGATTAAGTTTCCATCAATTTCCACCCCTTGCAAGACTTTATCGAGTTGCTCAATTAAGTCCGCCTGTAAGAATTGCTTGGTTGACAAATTAATGCTGATGGCAATCGGAAAATAGTTGAGATACCGCTCTTGCCAAATCCTTAGTTGTTGACAAGCCTCCTTTAAAATCCAACGACCGATGGGCACAATTAAGCCCGTTTCTTCTGCTGCCGGAATGAACTCATTGGGTGGAATAAATCCCCGTTCCGGATGTTGCCAACGCACCAGGGCTTCAAACCCCGATATTTTTCCCGTTTTCAAGGAAACAATGGGTTGATATTGTAAATAAAATTCATTGCGTTTTAGAGCTTGTCGTAAATCCATTTCTAGGCGTAGCAAGGATACGGCATTAGCGTGCATAGCTGAGTCAAAAATCTTATAGCTCCCTTGCCTTGACGCTTTTGCCCGGTACATCGCCGTTTCTGCATCTCGGAGAATCTCTTGAGGAGGGCGTTCTTCTCCCATATAGAAGGTAATCCCAGTACTAATATTTAAATATACTGTATGTTGATCGACATCGAAGGGAGCGAGAAATTCTTGATGAATTTGTTTGGCAATTCCAGTTACTTCTTCTAAGTTACGAATTTCTTCGAGTAAGATCGCAAACTCATCACCGCCTAAATGGGCTAACGTATCGATCAGACGGGTTAAGTTTTCCAATCGACGAGCCATGGCAACAATCAATTGATCCCCGATCGCGTGACCTAAAGAGTCATTGATGACTTTAAAGCGATCGCCATCAATAAACAAGACAGCAAATCGATAATCAGGTTGATGGTTTTGCCGGCTGACGGCATCTTCTAACCGCTCTAAAAATAATGTCCGATTCGGCAATCCCGTCAAGTTACTATAATAGGCTTGATGATGGAGGCGTTTCTGAACTTTGTGACGTTCAATAATTTCTTTTTTCAGTTCTTGATTGGCTTCCTCTAGTCGTGCTGTCCGCTCTTGTACCCGTCGTTCTAGTTCCAAGTTGAGTTGTTCAACTTGGGCTTGGGCAGCTTGGCGATCGCGGATTTCTTGCTGCAAACAAGCTTGTTGTTGTTTAATCTTTTTGCTTAAGCTCTGGATTTTAAGCTGGGTTTTTAATCGAATAATCGTTTCCGGTTCATTATAGCCACTAAAAATACAATCAAAAATCCCCATAGAGACCAATGTTTCTGATTGAATCGTTAGCCGATGATCGGCAATTAAAACGACCGGAATTTCACAGGTTTTGATATTTTGTTTCAGGTTTAAACAAAGATCGCGATCTTCCGATTGAATCTCGCTCACTTTAAGAATAATCAAATCTGGCTGAGTGGATCGGGCAATCATTAGCGCCATCAGAGGATTAGGAATATGGCGCAGCGTATATCCTTCTTGACTGAATCGGTGAGCTAAATCCTCAAATCCTTGGGATTGGCGATCGACCAGTAAGATATTTCCGAGGGGCAAAGATAATTGAATCTGATCCATTCGTTCATTGGCAGATGCATACGATCTAGACACGAAAGAAGACGAGAACAACATTCAGGAGCGGTTGTACGAGTGAAGGCTAGATTATGGAGCCAGCGATCGCCACAGTTATCCAAGAGTAATTTTATCTCTCTTGAAGGGAGTATCTGAGAAAAGTCAACTTAAGTTCAGGTTTCCCCTATTGTAAAACACACTGGATTCTCCTGAAGCGACTATTTTATGTCCTCAGCCTGGTTATGCACCCAACCATTGATAATCTTATATCCCCATTGAGGATGAGCGGCTGCCAGTCGTTGAGCGGCTTCTGGTTCGGCGATCGCGCACAAGTCAAGCAGCTTTTGATATCCTTCTTGTTTTTCCAGCTCTCGACGCTCCTGAGCCTGTTTTTGACGCTGCTCAGGGCCGATCTGAGGTCTTCCTGGAAGTAGAGAATCGATTTGATGTAACGGTTCCATGGGGAATGGGGGATGGGGAGATAGGGAGATAGGGGGATAGGGAGATAGGGAGATAGGGAGATAGGGGGATAGGGAGATAGGGAGGTTTGATCGTATTATTAAAAGTTAACTTTTGAAAAAAGGATAAAATCCTCTCTCCACCAGACTTTGAGCGATCGCCAAAAATGACGCATGAAACCCCACTGCTCCCTGAGCGGAGTCGAAGGGAGCATCCTTAATTCCCCTAAAAGGGCAACGAGGGTTGCACTTGATTATCAATAATCTCATATCCCCATTCGGGATGTTGCTGGAGTTGCTGTTTAACCCAACTGCGCCCCAGGGGACTTTGATAGGCTTTTTGCAATTGTTCTAGGGAGGGGGGAGCGTCTCGATCGCCAGAAGGTTCAGATTCAAGTAAGGCGCTCGGGGCAGAAATTTGTAATAATTTCTCCATCACCTGTTCTTTGGTAATTTCGGGTCGTTGAGTAAACGAAGGAGGTAAATAGGGCGTGGTTAAGCCTTGTTGTTTGGCTTTCAGCGCTCGATCGGCGAGGCGATCGCACTTTCGCAGAAATCCTGCCCATAAATCTTGAGCCAATACCGGTTTTCTTAAGTCAGCTCGCGCTCTAGAAACAGCGACTTCTAGGGGTTCTCCCTTCTGGACATAATATTGAATTCGTTCTTCTTCAAAGGCAGGATAAGGCACTCCCGCCTCAATTTCCCAATCCCGTTTGACTTGCTGACTCGACCCCAAGGGGCGATCGCTGATAAACTCCTCCCAAAAGGGTGAAATCATGCCTTTGGTGAGTCCATCGACAATCTTAAACATCCATCCCGATGGATTATCTAAGCCTTTTTGTTTGGCATACTCCAGAAGTTGGGACTGAAAGGCTTCAAATTGTTCTTGAGAAGTCCAAGGGCCGGTAAATTGGTAATGGGGAGTGACGTTAACTGCGATCGGCTGGCGTTTTGCCGGAAAATAGGGGTCAGCAGGAGGCGAAGAAGCACGCATTTCTCCGCCCTGAAGAGCCATTTCTAGCTGTTCCAGATTGAGGCGCATATCAACTACACCCCCTCTACCTGGTACAAGACGCTCTTCGAGTAATCCTTTTTGGGCTAACTGTTGGCGAGCAAGTTGCTGTTCTGCCTCCGTTAAGCCCGTTTGAGCCGTGATGTCTTGGCCATTCATTCTGATCCAGTTGCGAGAGCGATCGCCCTGTTGCTGTAGAATATGCCAAGTCAAAATACCAGCCACCACCCCACCCGTAGCCGCCGCCACTTGGGGATAATAGACTTTCGGATCTCCTAAATTTTGACAAAATTGGGCAAAATTCATTAATAGGTAATAGGTAATTTCTGCGTCCCCCATTTCCCCATTCCCCCATCAGGGAGAGGGTGTTTTTTGCAATTCCGGCTTTTCTTCATCCAGAATTGCCCCTTCTACTGGGCAAACCTCTAAACAAATTCCACAATCAATACAAGTGTCGAAGTCAATCCAAAACCAATCCGTTCCTTTCGTATTTTTACCCGGACCGGGGTGAATGCAAGCCACGGGACACGCTTCTACACAGTCGGCGACTCCTTCACAAATATTAGTAACAATGGTATGAGGCATGGTGTTTCTGTCGATCGGGTAAGGTTCATCAATAGGGTTGAGTCGGGCAATACCTTCATCAATCTTTAGAAGGCAAGGGGCGGGTTGCCCCTTGTTAAGCCTAGTGAAGGTATTCTAGGGGCAAAACATTTTTCGCCCCTACGCTAGGAAATCGATTCAATCTGGGGGTTACCTTGGGCATCTATCCAAGCAATTTGGGGAATCCGCCGCTCTTTGGCATAGTTTCTAACTGCTTCTTGAGTTTCCCATTCTAGTAAGTTTACCTGGACTCGAATGCTGGACGTTTGAGAGCGCAAGGTTTCGGCATAGGTGAATGCAGCGCCCAAAGCTTGATGGGTTAAGGGAACTACGAGACAGTCGCTGGCGGGAATTTCTGTCGGCAGGCGATCGCCCCCTTGAAGCACCTGTTGCAAGGCTTCGATATTCAAACAAAAGCCAATACCGGGCAAGCTCTCATGTTGGGGATGATACACAGCTACCAGTCGATCGTAGCGTCCCCCTTGACCGAGGATTTTTACCTCTGTACCCTGGCGACTGGCGACTTCAAAGACAATGCCACTGTAATAATCAAAGGTGCGAATTAAGCTCAAATCCACAATAATTGGTAAAGGGGGTTGATTGGGGCGACTCTCTTGTAGCAGGTCGATTAAGGTTTTTAAGTTTTCTAATTTACTCTGTTCTTCTGGAGTCAGATCGAGGGCAGTTAAGTTCTGGAAAACTTGGGCGGGTTCCCCCCGAAGGTTGAAAAGCAGTTGTGCCCGTTGCTGTAAGTCTTCAGGGAGATCGAGCTGTTGTAAGGCAATATAATCTAGACTGGCGATCGCCTCTCGGATCGGTTTTTGATATTCTGCTGGGAATGAGGACAACAGAGACTGGGTTAATCCGGCTTCTCCAATCACCCAAACCCATTGATCTAAACTGAATTCTAGGGCTTGTAGGCAATCAGCCAGTAATAATAAAATCTCAGCATCAGCCACTACTCCACCAGCACCCAACAATTCTACTCCAGCTTGATAGAATTCCTGCTGCTGACCATAGTCTCCTTTCGGCGATCGCACGAAAACATTAGCACTATAATAAAATCGTTTCGGATTAGTCACCCGGTTAAAATATTTACGAGTTGCCGCAGTGCGGGCAATGGAGGCCGTCACTTCCGGCCTCAAACCTAACTCTTCTTGACCCTGCTGAAGTTGAATCACGGTAGAGCGATTAATCGCGCCTCCTGCCATCAATGTATCCAATCTCTCCAACGTTGAGGTAATAATCCGATGGTAACCCCACTGATGAAACACTTGATACAGACGGTCTTCAATCCAGTTTTTTTGGGCAACGTCTAGGGGAAGTAGATCCCTAGCCCCTGGAGCAGACTGATAAACCATTACTTTTTCTTTCCACCACCAATCGTAATCCCGAATATCTTAATCCCTTGACTGGCTTTTTGATCGGTTTTGCCCGCATCCGTGCGTTTTTTCATCAACGCTTCTAGTTTTTTCTGGGATTCTAGAGCTTCCGCATGTTTGGGATCGCCTTCGAGAGCTTTGTTGATATGGACTTTAGCCATAGTTTTCTGCCGTTGTTTGAGGTAAATCAGACCCATTAAGCTATGGCAATCACTATTGGTTGGTTCTAACTTGAGAGCATCCCGCAATTCTAGGATTGCTTTTGGGAAGTTCCCTTTTTCAACCAGTTCCTTCGCTCGCCCATAATAGCCGTCAATCGGTGATTTTTTCTCAGGCTTCGGTGCAGGAGGAGGCGGTGGGTTTTCGGGTTTAGGAGGAGGAGTCGCGGCTTTCGGTTGACTTGCTGCTTTTGCGCCTGAACTCCCTACCTGCATCAGGTAAACCATATTCAGCTCGCTAATTTCCCCAGTAATTTTACTGAAGTCATCTAAGGATTGGTATTGTTGAGTTGCCAAATCTTCCATTGCTTTTTTATACTCAACTTCCACGTCCTTCGCTTGGGCCAGTTTTTTCGCTGCCTCACTTTGTAAGGTTTCACCCCTGTTTTGCTGAGTAGCTTGTTGGCCTTTGAGGCGCAACATTACCATATATTCTTTGTATTCTTTCTCCTGGGAAAGTTTTTCATAGGCTGGGTTTACCAGTTTGGAGAGGATTTGGCTAGCTTGCTGTTTTTCTTCTGGGGTTCCCGTGGAACTACTGTCTGGATGGAGGTTTTTTGCAATGCGCATATAGCGCTTGCGAATTTGCCGACTGTCTGCCTGGAGAGGAACTCCTAGGATGGCGTGAAAGTCGGTGAAGTCAAGTTGAAACAGACCTTGATTAATGTTAAAAGACATACTCGCTGTTTGACTGTGCCAAGGGATGATTTATCATTTTAGTGTACTCTTAGCTAATTGTTATAAATTCTCTCCATTGAGGGGGAAAAGGGGAAATTTGCGAGAGGACTTGAATCATGGGGTCATGCAGATGACCATTGGTGGCTAAAATCCGACCGGTTGTTATATCGAATCTGCTGCCATCATAGGCGCTCACTTTCCCTCCCGCTTCTTTGACCAGAACCATACCAGCGGTGATATCCCAGGGAGACAGCCCCCTTTCCCAGTAGCCATCTAAACGTCCACAGGCAACGTAGGCCAGGTCAATAGCGGCGGAACCTCCCCGGCGGACTCCTTGGGTAAGATGGGTAAAATGGCAGAATTGGGCATAGTTATTATCGTCAGTTTCTCGGCGATCGTAGGCAAAGCCTGTAACGAGAAGGCTATCGGCTAAGGTTGGAGTTGTGGAAACGGCGATCGCCTGGCGGTTTAGCGTCGCTCCTAAGCCTTGTGCGGCGCGAAAGAGTTCTTGACGGGATGGATCGAAGACTACCCCTACTTGGGGCACTCCATCGATTAATAAGCCTATGGAAACGGAGAAATTGGGATAGCCATGGGAGTAGTTGGTTGTCCCATCAAGGGGATCGATCGCCCACAGATATCGACTTTGGCGATCGCCCAATTTTCCCGACTCTTCCGCTAAAATACTATGGTCGGGAAAATGACGCTGCAATATCTCTAAAATCACCGCTTCCGAAGCCTTATCTGCTTCCGTAACAATATCTCCCGGCCGGCCTTTTTCCTGGATATCTGTTAATTTTCCTTGGTAAGACATCACCACTGCACCACCAGCTAAAGCAGCTTCCGTGGCAATCTCTAGATAGGTTTGTAAATTGTCAGTCATGGATGATGAGTAATGGGTAATGGGTAATGGGGCGATTTTTTCGCTCCTACTGTTGATAACGAAACTCACTAGGAGTCAAGCGCATAGGGCTTTCTGGATTCCAAATACCAAGCTCCAGAGTTCTTGCTCTTTGTTCGGCATACTGAAGACGTTGAGTATATTGGGTATTTGGAAACCATTCCTCAGCTAAAGCATACCCTTCTTTGACCAATTCTTCGTTAATCAACGCTCCATCCTGCCAAATACAGCAGTTTCCTCTGCTATGAGGTACATTAATGACGGTTTTTAACAATATCTAGAACAGCTCAGAGCTTCTACCAAGTCTGTTGTTTGCTCCCCCTATCCCCCCATCCCCCTATCCCCCCATCACAGCGCAAAGCGCTGTATAGCCTAAGGTACGCCCATATTTATCTTCAATTTCTCGATCCAATTCTAGAATTACAGCTTGTTTTTCGAGACGACCTTTTAGATATTCTTTTGCATCTATTCCCCAAGGTTTCTGTTCTGCGGATGGGACACTAATACCCATCAGTCTTATGGTTTCAGAAGTGGAACAATTTCCAATTGCTTCTAGGGTATTTCCACTCACGATTTTTACCACAGTCACCGTTTTTCCCTCTGGAGAAGAAGATTGACAGCCCCAGAGATACAGCGCAAAGCGCTGTAACGGAGTACAGTATCATTGAGATAAGTCATTGCGAATGGAACGAAGTGGAATGAAGCAATCGCAAAATCCCCAAATCTTGGCGATTGCTTCCCTGCGGTCGCAATGACAACTCGAATCTATGATCGACAATGTACCTCATAGCAGCGCTTCGCGCTGTAAATAATACTGCACGCTAGTATAATCCATTTTTTAATATTCATGGACAAATCGATCTACAATAGACTAATTGAGTTTCAATCGACACCATCAAACTAAAATATGCAAGTTTATGATCCCATAGCAACGCAATACAAACAATTTCGCGAAAACCTAATCTACGACATCTATTGTTATATTGAGACCTATACTTATTTTAGCCAATTAGGAGATCTATCTGGCAAATCCGTTCTCGATCTTGGTTGTGGAGACGGGATACACAGCCGCAACTTTAAAACAAAAGGTGCCTCACGAGTGGTTGGGATTGATATATCCCCCCAAATGCTTGAGTTGGCTAGAGCAGAAGAAGCCAAAGAACCCCTGGGAATAGAATATATCCTTAGCGATATGTGCGAACTGGGCAAAATAGATGCTTTTGATGTAGTTGCTGCAGCTTTTTCCATTAACCACGCACAAACCAAAGAGCACCTGCGCCAAATGTGCCAAACTATCTATGACAACTTAAAACCAGGGGGCCAGTTTGTGGCGCTCAACAATAATGTTGCCTTATCTTCAGAATCCTATGAGTGCCTGGAAAAATACGGATATTACAGGAACAAAAATCTGTGTAGTTTTGAAGAAGGAATGCCCATTCCTAGCTTGACTTTTGAAGTTAATGGAAAACAGGTGGTAATTGATGACTATTATTTGAGTCAAGAAACTTATGAATGGGCATTCCAAGAAGTCGGATTTAAGGGAGTAAACTGGTATAAACCCATGGTTTCGCCTGAAGGAATTGAAAAATGGGGTCAAGAGTATTGGCAAGATTTTTTAGATCACCCCCCCATGCGATTAATTGAATGTCAGAAATAATCTTTTTTAGGGTTTAATCATCTTCTAGAGGTAAGCCGATTTCTATTTTGCCTTTACCAAAATAGCGCCCAAATTGCAGTTCATATACTTCATCTTCATCCTGAGTTTCCACTTCTAAATCGGATCTGGCATAACTGACACACAGGAGAGCATAACCTTGTTTTTGCAAGTCGGGAGAGAGTCCCATAGCTTCTGGTTGATAAATTTCTCCAGAGAGGATACGCACCGCGCAAGTCGTACAAGCACCATTGCGACAGGAAAACGGCAAACCCACCCCTTGAGTTTCGCAATTGTGGAGAATATAGCGGTCATCGGGGACTTGCAGAGTGTGGTGTTGGTTGGTGTGGCGATTATGAATTTTAATGGTGTAAATCTGGGTCATGGTTACCGTTCAAGTTTTTATCTGTGGAATCTATTATCTCATTGAACCTCATTGATCTCGATATCAAAGAGGGAAATTTTTGACTTCAGCCTGGTGAGGATTCAAGAATCGGTTGTTTGCCAAAATTGGCGATCGCTACAAACGCCTTTTAAGGCTATATCCCAATCATCTACGGGCAGTTGCTCAACCCAAGCAAAATCAAAGATCATACCCATCGTGGGAATAGACTGCCAATCCTCTGAACTCAGTAACCGGTCATAGTATCCACCCCCATAGCCTAGACGATATCCTTGGCGATCGCAGCCCACGGCCGGAACCAATATTAAATCCACATCCTGGGGCTGTAGCACGAGAGAATCTGGATGAGGTTCAAAAATGCCATATTTTCCCGCTTGCAGGGGTTCTGAAGGCTTCCAGACATGCCAGGAGAGGGATTTTCCCACGGTTCGAGGTAATCCCCAAACTTGCCGTTCGCCCCACAAAGCACTCAGATCCGGTTCCCGGCGATGACTCCAATAGGCGAGAATAGTTTGGGCTTGCTGAAACAGAGGAGCTTGTTTCAGGGTTTGGCAGAGGAGATCGCTTTTTGTTTTCCAGTCTTCTAAAGACAGGGACTCGCGGGCAGCGAGGAGCTGTTTACGCAGTTGTCGTTTATCCATTCAATCCATTAACAATTCATCATTAACAATGAATAATGAACAATTGGTTAATTATTCATTATTCACGATCGGTCTACGCTTCTCCTGATGATTCCGGGAAAACTAACCGAAATAAGGCCCAAATAAACGTGCTTTCATCGGGTTCTATGCCATTAACATCAATGACTTCTTTGGCCACATCAAAGGCAAAGGTTTGTTGATGGAAGGGGAGCGTGCGTAAGGCTTTATAGGCTAACTGGAGTGCCAGAGTGGGGTTATTCGCTGCTTCTTGCACCTTAGAGATCGCCCGATCCAGCTCCTCATAAACCAGATCTGGAGACACTTCTAGTTTATGGGCCAGGCGATCGACAATCAATTTCTTTTCTTCAGCATTGGCAGAACCATCAACAACGGCTGCCAGAGCGGTTAAAGTAACTACATTTTTTAAGAAAGGATTCATTCGTATTATTCCTAAACATCAAAACGATAGGGGATGGAGGGATAGGAGGCTTTCTGTATTGCCCCTTTTTCCTCCTTTCCCCCATCTTTTCTAATGCACCATTTTAGGCGGTCACGACACTATGCCGCCTCTCCATAAGTGCGATACCAGTCAATTGTTCGTTTCAGCCCTTCGCGAAACTCCATATTCGCCCTAAACCCAAACCAGTCTTTTGCCCGTTGGGTATCTAAGCATCGGCGGGGTTGACCATTGGGTTTATCCGTTTGCCAGATAATTTCGCCCTTGAATTCCATTAACTCACAAATCAGTTCGACTAAATCGCGGATGGTGATTTCGTAGCCGGTTCCTAAGTTGACAGGTTCAGAGTCATTGTACTTCTGAGTGGCCATCACGATGCCCCGTGCGGCATCGGTGGAATAAAGAAATTCACGACTCGGCGATCCATCTCCCCAAGCCGGAAGGGTTGTATCTCCCCGTTGTTGAGCTTCGTAGACTTTGCGGATTAAGGCGGGAATCACATGGGAACTACTCGGATCGAAGTTATCTTCTGGCCCATATAAGTTGACTGGCAAGAGGAAAATGCCATTCAACCCATATTGTTGCCGATAGGATTGGAGCTGAACCAGGAGTGCTTTTTTGGCAATCCCATAGGGAGCGTTGGTTTCTTCCGGGTAGCCGTTCCAGAGGTCTTCTTCTTTGAACGGAACGGGGGTAAATTTCGGATAGGCGCAAATGGTTCCCACACAGACAAATTTTTCGATACCCGCTTGGTAAGCCGCATGGATGAGCTGGGTTCCCATCATCAAGTTATCGTAAAATAGTTCTGCTGGTTTTTCCCGGTTGAGACCGATTCCTCCCACATGGGCAGCCAGGTGGATGATGATATCTTGATTTTGGACAACTTGCTCGCACTCACCCATTTGCCGAAGATCGTGTTCGCGCGATCGCACAACGGTAATATGATTTTGATTCGCTCCAGCTCCCTCTAGCTGCTCGATCACCTGACGACCGAGAAATCCCGCGCCTCCTGTGACCAAAATCCGCTTATCTTGCAATTCTATGGTGGTCATCTTTTTTCCTCAATCTGCCTTAGTCAAATCCATTGCCCAACTGTTTGGCTTTCTCTAGCACTTCTCGATCGGAGTCCACCATCAATTTTACTAGCTCCTCGAAGGTAACGGAAGGTTCCCAACCCAGCTTTTCTTTGGCTTTACTAGGGTCACCAATGAGTAAATCCACTTCCGCAGGACGTAAATAGCGCTCGTCAAACTCCACATAATCTTGCCAGCTTAAACCCACATGGGTAAAGGCGATATCAAGAAATTCGCGAATGGAGTGAGTTTCATTGGTGGCGATGACATAATCATCCGGTTCATCTTGCTGAAGCATGAGCCACATGGCACGTACATAGTCTTTGGCATATCCCCAATCCCGTTTGGCATCCAAGTTCCCTAAATAGAGTTTCTTTTGCTGTCCGGCTTTAATCCGAGCCACTGCACGGGTGATTTTACGCGTAACAAAGGTTTCACCTCGACGAGGGGATTCATGGTTAAACAGGATGCCATTACAGGCAAATAATTTGTAGGATTCCCGGTAGTTAATGGTTTGCCAATGGGCATAGACTTTAGCGCAGGAGTAGGGACTTCTGGGATAGAAGGGGGTGGTTTCTTTTTGAGGCACTTCTTGGACTTTCCCAAACATCTCGGACGATCCGGCTTGATAGAATCTGACCTGATTGCCGGTACGCTGTTGGTAGTCTCGAATCGCTTCTAAGAGCCGTAGGGTTCCCATGGCAACAGTATCAACGGTATATTCGGGGGAGTCGAAACTGACGCGCACGTGGGATTGAGCGCCTAAGTTGTAGACCTCATGGGGTTGAATTTCTTCTAAGATCCGGCGGAGGGTTGTCCCATCGGTGAGATCGCCGTAGTGGAGGAAAAATCGGGCTTGTTCTTCATGGGGATCGATGTAAATATGGTCGATGCGATCGGTGTTGAAGGTGGAACTGCGGCGAATGATTCCGTGAACCTCGTACCCCTTCTCGAGTAAGAATTCACTTAAATAAGAACCATCTTGACCGGTAATTCCTGTAATCAGCGATCGCTTGCGTTGTGTCATCGGTAATCTTCCTTGCGTCGTTTAAGTTAGAGTTAATGGTACCTGATGCCGACCCTAAAACCTATGAGTTATGGGCATTCAGAGAACGCCCCACCTAGCTTAACATTCCATCCTTGGCTCTTAAGGTGATCTCATCCCATGTGGCTCCTGAGAAGGCCAGGTTCTAAAATCTTCCAAACCCCAATTTGCTCTGTTAATCTATAGTAAAAAATAAAATCATGGACTGGTTAGAGATTGATAAAAATTGGGTATTAGTGCCCCCAAGACCGATCGCGATCGTTCATTTTCTGGGTGGTGCGTTTGTGGGTGCAGCTCCCCATGTGACCTATCGCTGGTTATTGGAGGCGATCGCCGCTCAAGGCTATATTATCGTCACCACCCCCTTTATCAATACCTTCGATCATTATCAGATTGCGCGATCGGTTTTAGAGCAATTCAATCAGACCTTAACTCAATTAGAGCGTTTAGGAAAACTGCGACGACGCTATTTACCCATTTACGGTTTAGGCCATAGTATGGGCTGTAAACTGCATCTGATAATCGGCAGTTTGCCCAAAATAAATCGTGCCGGAAATATTTTCATTGCCTACAATAATTATCCCGTTAATCAATCGATTCCCCTGGGTGAAGAACTCAATCTGGCCAGCATGTTCCAATTGGAATTCACTCCCTCTCCAGAACAAACAGAAGTTTTGATCCAGAAAGATTATCAGATCCGACGCAATCTGTTAATTCGCTTTCAGAAAGACGATATCGATCAAAGTTCGAGGTTAATTGAAATTTTACGAGCCAGGTTTGCCCAGATGGTGACCTTACAAAGACTTCCCGGTAATCATTTAACGCCTACTGGACAAGATATTAATTGGCAAGCAGGACGAGAATTTAGTCCTCTAGATGCCATGGGACAATGGGTGAAACAGGAATTTGTTTACAAGGATATTACTCGGTTAAAAGCCGAAATTCTGCGATGGCTCAATCCAGCGTTCTAAGAAACCCTATTTCTTAAAGAAACCGGGTTTCTAGCTCAAAAGATACTGGTATGCGTGACCCGTTGATTCATGATAATTTTGGAGTTGGTTATGATATTATTTGGGATGGGGTTAATACTGAAATTCCCACGCTAGATCGGGCGATTAAAAGAATTCTCTCAGATTTAGAGGATGATATCTATTGACTTCATGAATTGCGTGCGATCGCCATATTCTGTTAATCTCCCAGAAAATATTGCTATCCCCTAGCTTAACATTGTCTGATTCTGGCATGAGCATGAAGGGGGTTAACCACAAAGACACACAGAAGAAAAAGAGGGATAGATTGCCTGATTTCCGTCAAGTTTCCTCCAAATGCTACCAAATAGCACCAAATCCTAATCGTGGAAAAATAAAATCTTTGATTTGATTATGGGATTAATAATTGCGGGAGATCGCTCTGGAGTGGGGAAAACAACCATCACGTTAGCGCTTTTGGCCAGCTTACGAGAACAAGGGGTATCGGTACAATCGTTTAAAGTGGGGCCGGATTATATCGATCCCATGTTTCATACTTATATTACAGGTCGCCCCTGCCGCAATTTAGATCCGGTGTTAACCTCTCCAGAATGGGTGAAAACCTGTTATCTGCATCATGGGCAAACGGCTGATTGTGCGGTGGTGGAAGGGGTGATGGGGTTGTTTGATGGCTTGCCCTATAATTGCCACCCGGACGATCGCTATTTCGGCTCTACCGCCCATGTAGCCAAACTACTAAACTTACCCGTGATGCTGGTATTAGATTGCGGGCGCATGTCCAATTCTGTCGCGGCGATCGCCCATGGCTTCCAAACCTTCGACCCCAGCCTTAATTTAGCTGGAATTGTGCTAAATAGGGTGGGGAGCGATCGCCATCAAGAATACCTAGAAGCAGCGCTAGAACCCCTCAATCTGCCGATTTTAGGCGTATTTCCCCGTCAAACTCAAATTACCATTCCCGACCGCCATCTAGGGCTAATTCCCACGGCCGAATTACCCCATTTGAACCGGATTTTAGACCGATTAGCCCACTTAGGCAAACATCATTTTAATTGGCAAAAATTGCAGCAATTTCTCCCTATCCCCCCATCCCCCCATCTCCCTATCTCCCCATCCCCCCATCTCCCTATCCCCCCATCCCCGAGCAAAGTCCGATTGGCGATCGCCCAAGATCCGGCTTTCAGCTTTTACTATGCCGATAACTTAGATCTGCTGCAACATCTCGGGGTAGAACTCGTTCCCTGGAGTCCAATAGGCGATCGCACCCTTCCCCCTGCTATTGACGGACTCTACTTCGGGGGAGGATTTCCCGAAATATTCGCGGAGCAACTCTCGGACAATCAACCCGCTCGCAACGCCATCTACCAAGCTATTTTAGCCGGACTGCCCACCTATGCCGAATGTGGAGGTTTAATGGTTCTGTGCCAAAGTCTCACCACCTTTGAAGGCAAAACTTGGCCGATGGTAGGGATTTTGCCCTCTAATGCCACCATGGAGAAAAAGCTCACCCTCGGCTATCGACAAGCCACCGTCCTCAATCATAGTCCCTTGGTAGAAGCCGGTTCAACCCTTCAAGGTCATGAGTTTCACCGCTCCCAACTCACTCCCCCTTTCCCCAGTAAAGAACAGTCAACTCTTCCCTTATTTCAATTAAAAGGCTACGATCGCCATACGCACCCGGTAAGCGAAGGATGGCAAATCTATAATCTTCATGCATCCTATTTGCATTTACACTGGGGCGATCGATGGGATATTCCTCAGCGCTTTGTGCAAAAAATGTTGGCAATTAGGGAAGGAAGTAGGTGAAAATGACAAAAATCTATGATTGGATTGTAATTGGAGCAGGCATTACCGGAAGCGCTCTAGCCTATGAACTCAGTAAGCTAGGATTAGAGATACTCCTTTTAGATCAAAGCACTGATGGAGATCGGGCAACTCACTATAGTTATGGAGGCGTTCATTGGTATGGCACTTCGGGAGACAGAGGAACATTATTCCATGAAGGAAAAGCCAGACACGAGCAATTATCCAATGAATTAGGTATGGATACAGAATTTCGAGCAGTAGAGTTCCTGTTTACCGTCGATCCAGGGCAAGATGTGGAATACACGATCGCCGCTTACCAGCAGATGAGCGATCCATTTCAGATGTTAACCCCCCAAGAAGCCTGTGAAATCGAACCTTTGCTGAATCCAGAGGCAATTGTTAGTGCTTTTACCTTACAGCAAGCTCAGGTTAACCCCATTCTCCTCAATCAAGCCTATCAACAGGCGACAATCCGTCAAGGGGGAGTCATGGAAATTGGGGAAGTCCAGGAATTAGGTAAGGAGCTGGATCGGTCCTATCATATCAGGACTTCCGAAGACTCCTATCAGGCGAAAAACGTAGTCGTTTGTGCTGGAGGATGGACTCGACAACTACTCAAACAAGCTGGAATTGATATTCCTATTTATTTTACCCATGCGGAATTAGTAGAAATTGTCAACACGGACAAGCGTTTGTCTAATTTTATCATCCCTTCCCAAACCCAACTCTATCAGCTTGAAACCTATTCAAGTCGTCCAGAATTGGAATTCCTTTGGGATGAACCGGGACACGAGTTAGCCCCTGCCATTGTTGATACTGGTGCGGTACAGTTTCTAGGGGGAAGATTATTATTAGGACAATTGAGCCGCACCGTAACCGATCCCCAGGCTCAGATTAATCCCCAAAGGAGTGAGAAAGAAATTCGCCAAAAAGTTGGCCAAATCTTACCCTCTTTAGCTCAAGAGGCGGGAACCTGGCATTCTTGTTTAGTGGCATTTGTGCATCAGAATTTTGCCATTATGGGGGCAATACCCAAACGAGAAGGGCTATATGTGTTTTCTGGGTTTACCGCTCCCATTACCTTAGTTCCGGCGATCGCCCCCCGGTTTGCTCGTCAGTTAATCGGTACTCCCGATCCCCTGTTATCTCCATTTATCCTATAGCAGAGAAGGAGTTGGTTAGAACAGTTAGGTTATGGTTTGAGGCACGTTGTCAAGGTTCTACTATTTTTTTGTGGGTTCATAGCGATCTCCAATCAACCTATAGGTAGTTAACTTTGCCGCTAATCCCCTAAAATAACACGTTAGTCTAGTGTTTAGCGAACGAATCGCACTATTTCCTATTCCCATGGTCAGCGAGTCCAGCCTTCCAGCTCTTCCCGACACCCTTCCTCCCCAAAATATTGAGGCGGAAGAATCCATCCTCGGCGGTATTCTACTCGACCCAGAAGCTATTAATCGGGTGATGGATATTCTGCGCCCCGAAGCCTTTTCCATTTCCGCACACCAAAAAATCTACCAAGCGACTCTCACTCTCCACAACAGTGGGAAACCAACGGATTTTATGACCGTGAACAGTTGGCTCTCTGACCAGAACCTATTAGACAAAGTAGGCGGTCAGAGCAAACTGGTACAACTGCTCGACCGTACGGTGAGCGCGGTGAATATTGACGAGTATGCCAAACTCGTCATGGATAAATATCTGCGTCGTCAACTGATTACAGCAGGTCATGAAATTGTGCAGTTGGGTTATGATACGGCGACTGATATTAAACAAATTCTCGACCAAGCCGAACAAAAAATCTTTAATCTCACCCAAGATCGCGTACAAAAAGGTCTCGTTTCTTTAGCAGAAACCTTAACTCATACCTATGAAGAAATCCAATCTCAAAGTACAGGAGAAATTTTACCGGGTTTGCCCTGCCAATTTTACGATCTTGATGCGATGACAGGGGGATTTCAGCGATCGGATTTGATTATTATTGCTGGACGACCGTCAATGGGGAAAACCTCCTTCGCGCTCAATATTGCGAACAATATTGCCCAAACGAGTCACTTGGCCGCCGCTATTTTTAGTTTGGAAATGTCGAAAGAGCAATTAGCGCTGCGTTTGCTCTCTAGTGAAGCGGGAATTGAAAGTAATCGTCTCAGGTCAGGGCGGATTAGTCAAACGGAATGGGAGCCTTTAATTGAAGCGCAAACTAATCTGTCTGAGTTGCCGATTTATATTGATGATACGGCAAATACGACCGTGACTCAGATGCGATCGCAAGCTCGCCGACTGCAAGCCGAACAAGGACAACTCGGATTAGTACTGCTCGACTACCTGCAACTGATGGAAGGAAGTAGCGATAACCGGGTGCAAGAACTCTCGAAAATTACTCGGCAACTTAAGGGGCTAGCACGTGAATTAAATGTACCGGTTATTGCTTTATCTCAGCTCAGTCGTTCGGTAGAGTCGCGCACTAACAAACGGCCGATGATGTCTGATTTGAGGGAAAGCGGCAGTATTGAGCAAGATGCGGATTTGGTAATTATGTTATACCGAGATGAGTATTATAATCCCGATACCACCGATCGCGCGATCTCCGAAGCGATCGTCACCAAACACCGCAATGGCCCTACTGGAGTCGTTAAACTGCTCTTCGACCCTGAATTTACCCGGTTCCGCAACTTGGCAAAACCCCCCAATTAGATCAATGTATGTCATGGGATAAACTAAAGTCTGCGATAAAATAAAGAGAAACTCCTCGTCAACTTATGCTACTGAAATATCATCTCAGAAATAGTTTACCCTCGGCGCAGGATTTACCAGACTCGGATGAGACTCCTGTGGATAATGAACTACAAGATTTAATTCCCACACTCCTCAAAGCGATGCTCGCACTCATTTGGTCAGAGCGAATGGATTGGTTCTTTGGCGTGGATATGGGAGTTTACACCGATCCGAACCAACCCGCTATTGTCCCCGATGGTTTTTTAAGTATCGGTGTCCCTCGGATCGTTGATGAAGGTTTACGGTTATCTTATGTTCTTTGGGAGGAGAGAGAAATTCCAACTTTCGTGTTAGAAGTGGTCTCCACAACACCAAGAGGAGAATATAGCGAGAAAAAACAAAAATATGCCCAATTGGGAGTTCTCTACTATGTAATCTATAATCCCCTACGGAAAAAGAAACAGAAGCTAGAAGTTTATCAACTCCAGGGGGGGGAATATGAATTATTATCTGGAGAACCGGTCTGGTTATCCCAACTCAATTTAGGCATCGGTACAGATCGAGGAACTTATCAAGGAATTACCAGAGAATGGCTCTATTGGTATGATGAAAACGGCGATCGCTATCTGACTCCAGAAGAGAGAGCAGAGACGGCTGAACTAGAGCGCGATCGCCAGTATCAAGAAAAGGAACTTGAACGTCAGGAAAAGGAACAGCAACAGGAAAGAGCCGATCGCGCTGAAGCAGTTGTTGAAGAGCAAGAGCAGACCATTCAACAGTTAAGAGAACGTCTTCAGCAACTGGGTATCAATCCAGATAGTCTGAATAAATGACAACGTTAAGGACGAAACAAGTGGGAATGATCGGGATGATAAAGCCGCGATCGCCCTCCGATTCCCTTCAGCGCTGGACTAATCACATACAACGTCGTCCGTATTAACTCCTGTTCCTGGGTTTCACGTGCCATCTTCTCCAACGGAACCACCACAATCTTCTCATCCGGCCATCCCAACCGATAACAAATCGCCACTGGAGTATCTGCCGGATAATGCTGTAACAACTGTTCTTGGGAACGCTCCACATGACGTGCGGCTAAATATAAACATAAACTTGCTTGATGGGCCGCCAAAGACTCTAACTCTTCCCCTGAAGGCATTTGAGATGCTCGGCCGCTCACCCGCGTTAAAATGATCGTCTGCACCAACTCCGGAACCGTTAACTCTACCCCCAAGCGGGCGGCTGCCAACTGAAAAGCACTGATTCCCGGTACAATTTCAAACGGAATTTCTGCTTCCGATAACCCTTGGATTTGTTCGCCAATGGCACTGTACAAACTCGGATCGCCTGAATGCAACCGCACGACTACCTGACCTTGACGCACCCGCTCAATCATCATCGGTAAAATTGACTCCAGGGTTTGATGACCCGTCGGGATTAACTCGGCATCTTTGCGGGTATCGAGCAACATCTGCTTCGGAACCAAAGAGTTGGCATACAGGATTGCATCGGCCTGAGCCAAAATCCGTTGAGCGCGAACCGTCAGCAATTCCGGGTCACCAGGGCCGGCTCCAACAATATAAACGGCTGGATTTAGGGGGATGTCAGTCATTGAAAAGCTCCAAAGAGGTTCCAGTTGGGCAAAATTCTCAGCCCTATCAGGCGCGCTACGCCAACGATAGGACGGAAAAGGCTTGGCCAAGGGTTTGTTAAAATTTCGTAACTCTGGCTACAATTTTTCGCTAAATCAGTTATCTTAAAAGAAAGAAAACCAATCTACCTTATCAAAAGTCAAAAAACTGTTTATCATGAACAAAAAACGCCAACAACTCCAACAAGCCGCTCAAGCGCATAAAGAAAACCTACGCAAAAACCTACAACACAGATTAGAGGTCGCTCGTACTAAAGGCGATGTTTCTCTAGTCCATCAGCTAGAAGCGGAAGCAGACTATCTAGGATAAGGCTTGATTCTGACGAATTCGGTAATTCGTCAAAAAAACTTAATCTGCACCTACGCACAACACTTGCATTGTATAAGGGCGTTTCCTGTCTGAATCGTGACACGAAGCGCCCTTTTATAGCGCGGTCGATCGCCCGACTCAGCTCACCTTCACTCTAATATGACCGTCTTAGAGCTTACAATTCGTTGCTGAAGTCATCTAGGGTTAGCTGCAAATACCACTCTGGAGAAGCCTGATACTCTTCTAATTTCCGTTTCGCTACCCCTTGAGGATCTTCGGCGCGTAAAATCATAAAGCCAACAGTTTTTAAGTTCGGTAAAGGTAGGGGAGGTGAAGCGGTCTCCTTTTCTTCCTCTACTTCCTCTACTTCTTCCTGTATTTCGGGTTTAACCTTGTTTTGCTGGAGCGTCACACAAGCTTGTTGATAGAGGGGCAGAATTTCATCATAGTTATAGAGCAATTCTTCTAGGGCAACGAGGGCTTTTGAGTTTCCATTATCCCAATCTTTAATCACTTGATGAATACCAAACTTGAGGCTTAAGGGTAATGCCTCTTCACACTCGGTAATGGTAAATAAGAAGGCTTTTAAGATAATGGTATCAGAGTTTTTCATGGCGATTCGATGTTTCGGGAAGCTATGACAGGGAATCGGCGATCGGGTTCAGGAGCGTCACCCCATCCCCCAATACCGCCATTTACCCCATTATTAAGATGAAGAACGATTTTCTCGCTCTTCTTTGAGTCGCCTGCGGCGATCGTTCCAGTCTACTAAGGTAAGATAAACGACTCCGCCTGTTACCAAGATCAATAAGGCAAAAGCTGCCCAAACGAGACTGGCGAAAAGTGGAGATTCCATGAGCTTTCCCTCAGATATTACTTAGAAACCGTTTCTTGCCCAAACGACCATAGAGATAGAGAAGGTGAAAATCACCAGCAAGGAAACCCAACCTAAAGAGAGAATGTCCATAGTTAATCTTAAAACAACCGTATTACTCCATTGTTTATCATACAAGGGAATGGGGAGTGGGGAGTCGAGGGATAGGGAATAGGGAATGGGGAATGGGGAATGGGGAATAGGGAATGGGGAATGGGGAATGGGGAATAGGGAATGGGGAATGGGGAAT